>JBBQHY010000001.1:0-30830 GCA_038324415.1 Pseudanabaenales cyanobacterium
AAAAAAGGGTTTTCTAAGATAAAGAAAGTGCCTGAAGACATCGCCTCATAGATGATTTTTCGGATTTACGAACTTATCCTGTCAGTTTTAACTAGCGGGAGATTTCCTGCTAGAGGTACTTATTAGTCTAAACTCCAGTTAGAACTGGCGTTATTAAAGGGTTGACAAAAGGGCTGATTTAATCTCTCTGTAATCTTTTAGTTCCCAAGGAAATGCTGAGGGAGCCAATTACTACTAAAACGGCACCCACAAAGGATAGAGGTGAGATCACCGCAGGTTCAAGTAATTCAGGAAATATATTTGGGGCTATAAACGAGACTGAGATCGTAATGAGGGGAGTCAAAGCTAAAACTGCACTAACTCTGGAGGCTTCCCAATGTGCCAAAGCCTCAGCAAAAGCTCCGTAGGCAAGTAAGGTATTGACAGCACAGAAAATTAAAGCAGCTAAATATATTGGTTTAAGGCTAAGTATCTGTAAAGGTTGGGACACTGGGCTAAATAGAATTGCCGAGCCGCCATAGATCGCCATCATGATCGCAGGTGAAGGCAAAACCCGTAAAAGTTGCTTTTGACAAATGCCATAAATTACCCAAGCGATCGCAGCCAAAATAATCAACAAATTACCCAGTAAATAGCCACTTGCCGAAACTAGTTGTTCTAACTGCTCATGGGAAAACAAAGAAATTCCTAAGACTAATATACCTAAGCCTATCCACTGCAAAGGGCTATAGCGTTCCTTGAAAATGTAGAGAGAGCTTAAACCCAGCATGACAGGAGCCAGTTGAACTAAAACTTGAGCATTTTGGGGTGAGGTTTTCTCTAAGCCCACTAAAAATAAAATATAGTTAGCTGCCAGACCAACCGTTGCTAATCCCAGCAGTTTGAGATCGATCGCAGATAATTTTCTAAAATCAGGGAACTGCTTTGTAGTGGCTAGATAAATTGCCAAAAAGCCAAAAGCTACGATAAACCTGAACCAAGTAACAGTATTGGCATCGAGAACTTGCAGAACAACTTTTAAGACAACTGCTAAAAAGCCCCATAAGATTGATGTGGTCAGAGCCAAAATTAGCCCAAGTTGCCAACGACCTGAGCTTTGGTGCAGCATAGTTAAATCTCTAGGAATTATCTTTGAAAATTATCTGGAAAAATTAAAACATATCAACACTAGAGGAAAATACTGGTTCGGCATGAATGGCAGAGATGCGTTTGGGGCGAACAAGTAGAAGCTCATTATCATTTTTCATGGGCATTGATAGCAGTTCTTCATCCTCTGATTTAGCTTTTAGCTTGGCGGCATAGCTTTTAACTTCATCAAAGGTGTTAAACCGAATATCGACTACGTGGCTACCCTCAAGCATTAGATGCACAATATATTCGTCGGGTTTTTTAGGTTCTCTTGCCATATAAAGAATCTTAGTAATTTAGGAGGTTGTGGACATATTATGCCTGATTTAGCGATCGCAATTGGCAATACTCGAATTCGAGCTGCGGTTTTTGAGCAAGGAATTTTAATATCTGACTATGCCCAAGCCCACAATCAGCTTGATATTTTGGTACAGGAATTAGGACAGCATAAGTTTAATAAAATTGCGATCGCCTCCGTAGTTCCTCAACTAATTACCCCTTTGCATGATTTACCCCAAACTCAGATCATTTCTAAAGATCAAGTTCCGCTTACGGGTATTTATGAAACTATGGGCTTAGATCGAGCATTGGTAGCTTGGGGAGCTTGCATTAACTATGGTTTACCAGTTTTAGTAATAGATTGCGGCACGGCAATATCGTTAACGGGTATTGATGGCGATCGCAAAATTATTGGTGGAGCAATCTTGGCAGGGTTAAAAATGCAATTACAAAGCTTAAGTTCGACTACTGCGGCTTTACCTTTAGTAGATTTACCAGTAGGTTTGCATAAAGATAAAATTTCCCGTTGGGCAACAGATACAACTACAGCAATTCATAGCGGCTTAATTTATACCCTAATTGCAGGTTTAGAGGATTTTATTCAAGATTGGCTATCGCTTTATGCCAATACCAAAATAGTGTTTACAGGGGGAGATAGTGAGTTGATTTTGAGATTTATGAAGGCAGAAAATAAAAGATCTATTAAATTGGATCGGTTTGAATTGGATCAAAATTTAATATTTAGGGGAATTGCAGCTATTTCCTTTGGATGATTTTGGGGAGCATAGTCATAAACCCTTATCCCCCAGCCCCTTCTCCCAACTTGGGAGAAGGGGAGCAAGTCAAGTTTCTTCTTTTGCCCTCTACCTCTCTGGGAGAGGGTTAGGGTGAGGGTCTTAAATTCTTCCGCTTAAGGTGAGTAATTAGGTCAATTAATTTACTGATCTGAGAATGATAGGATTTAAGGGAAAGTAGAAGATAAAAGTTAACTAGCGTTTCATGGCGGAAATTATTGACGGTAAAGCTCTTGCCAAACTGATGCAAGTGGAAATGACCGAAAAAGTTAAATCTATGCAAGCTCAGGTGGGAAGATCGCCGGGGTTAGCAGTATTAATGGTGGGAGATAATCCAGCCAGTGCTGCCTATGTTCGTAATAAGGAATTAGCCTGTACAAGGGTAGGAATTCGTTCCTTTGGCAAGCATTTTCCCGCCACGGCTAACCAAATCGAGTTAGAGCAAGTAATTAAGGAATTAAACGCCGATCCGAATGTTGATGGCATTTTAGTCCAGTTGCCTTTACCCGATCACCTAGATGCGATCGCCTTAATTAATCAAATTGATCCAAATAAAGATGCTGATGGTTTGCACCCTTACAACATGGGCAAGCTCATGCGGGGGGAGGAAGGCTTACAAAGTTGCACTCCTGCGGGGGTAATGGAATTATTAAAAAATGCCAATATTCAAATTGCTGGCAAAACTGCCGTGGTGATTGGACGCAGTATTTTAGTAGGCAAACCCATAGCCATCATGCTTTTAGAGGCAAATGCTACCGTAATTATGGCGCATTCTCGTACCGAAGACCTCAAAGCGATCGCCCTCAATGCTGATATTCTGGTAGTAGCAGTGGGTAGACCGCAAATGATCACAGCGGAAATGGTAAAACCAGATGCCGTGGTTATAGACGTGGGGATCAATCGGATTACTGATTACGAAGGTAAATCGACCTTAGTGGGTGATGTGGATTTTGATAGTGTCAAAGTGATCGCCTCCCAGATTACACCTGTTCCAGGCGGAGTTGGTCCGATGACTGTGACAATGTTGTTGCACAATACTATTTGGAGCTACTGTCGGCAGTATGGCACAAAATATAATTAACACTTTTTTAAATCCTGATACGTTGAATCCTGAAACTTTTGATTCAGTTATATTTGCACCTGAGACCTTTAATCCAGACACTTTTGACCTCTGTTCCTATTTGGCAACTGCTAAAGCCAAGGTGGAAAAGGCACTAGACTGGTCAATTAAGGTTAAATACCCCGAGACCATATACGAGTCCATGCGCTACTCCCTTTTGGCATCGGGCAAGCGACTGCGACCAATTTTATGCCTAGCAACCTGCGATCTATTTGGTGGTGATGACACTATGTCTATGCCCACCGCCTGCGCCATGGAAATGGTACACACCATGTCTTTAATCCATGATGACTTGCCAGCAATGGACAATGATGATTATCGGCGAGGCAAGCTCACTAATCATAAGGTCTATGGCGAAGATATTGCCGTTTTAGCGGGCGACGCTCTACTGGCTTATGCCTTTGAATTTATTGCTGATAATACTGAAAATGTGCCGAGCGATCGCATCCTTCGAGTTGTCAGTCGTTTGGGTCGGGCAGTTGCTGCCGAAGGTTTAGTGGGTGGACAAGTTGTAGATTTGGAATCTGAAGGTAAAACCGATACAACTTTGGAAACCTTAAACTTTATTCACAGGCATAAAACTGCCGCACTTCTAGAGGCATCCGTCGTATCGGGGGGGATTTTGGCAGGTGCAGAATCCGAGGATATTAAACGGCTGACTATTTATGCTCAGAATATAGGCTTGGCATTTCAAATTATTGATGACATCCTCGACATTACCGCCACCTCTGAAGAGTTGGGTAAAACCGCAGGTAAGGATATTGCTGCCCAAAAAGTCACCTATCCCAGTCTTTTGGGTATACCCGCATCCCAAGCTCAAGCTCAAAATTTGATCGATTTGGCGAAGTCTCAAATACAATGCTATGGTAATTCAGCAATTCCTTTAATGGAAATTGCTGACTATATCATTGCCCGAAAATATTAACTGCCCAAAAATACAAGGCGACCATTCAAAACTATGCATCCTTTGGCAGAAGTCTTAGACAATCGGGTTCTACTAATTGCGATCGCAGCAAGTTTAGGGGCGCAATGCTTAAAACTATTATTGGTTTATATTCAATCAGGGCAGATTAAGCTGCATGTTCTGTTTGAAACAGGGGGAATGCCCAGTTCTCATTCTGCGGTGGTATCAGCCTTGGCTACTGGTATTGGTAAATCTCAAGGTTGGGATACTGCCCAATTTGCGATCGCTTCGGTATTTGCCTTTATCGTTATGTACGATGCTTCGGGAGTACGGCGGGCAGCGGGAACCCATGCTAAAGTTCTAAATCAAATTATTGGGCAAGTGTTTGAAGAAGATCATCATCTGAGTGAAGACCCTCTAAAAGAGTTACTAGGTCATACCCCCGTCCAAGTTGTAGTCGGCTCCATTCTGGGTATATGTTTAATGTGGATACTTCTGTAGATCGGCAGCGTTCATTAACTAGGCCGAGTTGGTTTAGCATAGCTTTTAGCTATCAAGGTTCGGTTATCCCTGAAATCATACCTAGGGTTTTATTTTGCGGGTTTTTTGGCTTATTTATTTATATCCTGTATTGCTTAAATCTGCGGGTATCCTATCCTGGACTAGCGGTTTTAATTCCGAGCCTAGTTTTAGGTTTATTACTAGTATTTCGTACCAATACTGCCTACGAACGCTTCTGGGAGGGACGTAAAGCTTGGGGCATCATAGTTGCTAATATCCGTAACCTAGCTCGGCAAATTTTAGTGACAATTCCCAGTCAGGCTTCCGAATCTGAAAAAATAGCAGCATTAAATCTGCTTGCAGCCTTTGCGATCGCCTGTAATTTACATCTACGCCATGAACCGATTAATTCCAAGCTAGAGCCATTAGTTAGCCCGTATCAATATCAAAAGCTGCAATCGATGAATCATCCGCCTCTACAGATCATGTTTTGGTTTAGTAAATATCTGCAATCTACTTATAAACAAGGCTACTTACAAATTTATCAGCTTAATTCTCTGCATTTATTAGTTAATAACCTAGTAGAGGCGATCAGTTCCTGTGAACGTATTCAAAATACCCCAATTCCCCTTGCCTACGCCATTCATCTCAAGCAATTACTATTAATTTATTGTCTTTCCTTACCTTTTCAAGTTGTAGGACAAGTGGAGTGGCTGACACCGATTATTGTTTCCTTGGTTAGTTTTACCTTATTGGGCATAGAAGAAATTGGCATTCAAATTGAAGACCCCTTTGGGCGAGATGCATATGATTTACCCCTAGATGTAATTTGTAAAAATATTTTGCGAAATCTGAATGATTTAATGAATGTGTATAGTCATGAGGAGCAATCTTAGAAATATATATGGCTAATCCAAGTCGGCAAATATCTTTAATTTCAAATTTAGGTTTGGGTTTGATGGCGATCGCTTTGTTATTTCCCCTGATCTCTGTACTAATCACCTCCTTTGCAACTGAGACATTTAAGCCTACCGAGGGTTTATTACCAAAAACTTGGACTTTTAATAACTACCAAAGGGCATGGGAGCAGGGAGGTTTTCTACTGGCTTTTTTTAATTCAACATTAGTAGCGATCGCCGTTACAGTTTGCCAAATATTCACATCAGCCTTGGCGGGATACTCTCTAGCTAGATTAAATTTTAAGGGTCGTAATGGCGTTTTATTAATAGTCTTGGCTACCTTAATTATTCCGTTTCAACTATTAGTAATTCCCATATTTTTAGTATTGAAATGGGGACATTTAGTTAATACCTACGGGGCTTTAATTTTGCCTACTGCAGCCAATGGTTTTGGCATTTTTCTGATGCGGCAATATATTCAAACTATCCCCATCCAGTTAGAAGAAGCCGCAACTTTAGATGGTGCTAATCGCTTACAAGTACTAATTCATGTGATTTTACCCCTAACTCGTCCTGCTTTAGTTACCCTATTTATCTTCACCTTTATTGGCGAATGGAATGACTTATTTAAGGCTTTAATTTTTACTACTAGACCAGAATTAAAAACCGTACAGTTAGTATTAGCAGGATTTCAAGAACAATTTACGGCGGATTGGTCATTATTAATGGCGGCGGTGACGATCGCTACGATCCCTGTAATGATTTTATTTGCGATCGCACAACAACAATTAATCCGTGGGGTCGCCGCAACAGGGCTTAAGAATTAAACTGGGTTGATTTAAGTACAATTAATTTCTGACACAGCGATCAAACTTTTGAGAGAAAGCTTAAAGATTGGGATCAACGCCAAGCATCCTTAACTGTTCTGCTAGTCGTTCAACCCGTTGGTGTTCCTGTTCTGCCCTATGCGCCTCTCGATCAGCCCTTTGGCTTTCCAGTTGCAATCGCTCAACTGACCAAAGCAAGATATTTTCATCTTGATCCCACCAACGTAACCAGAATCCATTTCTGCTTTCCTTTTCGCCCTGCCATAGTCCCAAAAATAATCCCATATCCACTATCCTGTAGCGATTATTTTCAGTTTTTGGCTGCAATTTATACTTAGCTTCAACTAGATTATAGACTTCAAGATTTCCAGCTTCAGGATCGAAGATAACGTATATGGGTACGGCTAAAATCTGTTCATAGAAATACCATTTACCAGGTGGAAAAGTGGGTTTGGCAGAATATTCTTTTCCATCTGTTTCAGAAAGAAATTCCATCACTATTTGGGGTATCTCACCTTCAAGGTTAGGGGTATGGCTGCGGCGATCGCTGGCATTGGGCAAAACCGAATTAACATAAAACCAATCAGGTGCTTCGATCGCAAAATTATCATTCACGGTGGCACAAATACCTAAATTGGAGGCAATTAGCATAGTCGGTTGTTATATATCCAATCAACTCTAAACTTTCGCGCAAGGCCCCAGCAATTAATGGTTGGGCTGTACTTTCTACTGGTTCATCTTCTAATATAAAGTTGGTTGGTAATGCTTCCCAAGTAATCACTAGGTTTGATTTCTGTTCTGATTTTTCTTGGCTTTTGAGCGGGTCTAGCGTAAGTACCATTACTTTTTTCTTAAGTAGATTCCAAGTGTAGTTTAGCAATTCATAGTTAGATTTTAAGGCGAGGCATAGCAGGTTCATTTTCACCACCAAGGCGATCGCTATGGTGCAAAATCAAGAAACTTAATGGAGATTGGCGAATTAAAGCGATCGCCAATAATTTCACCTAACTCAACTCATGGAAGTGGTCCAATGCGTGACAAGAGCGATGGCTTGTCTCGAACGGTGCTGACGATCGCATCTGCACCCAAGAACCCAACAACTAACGCTGCGATTACAGCACCAAGAGGATTGGACTTCCATCCCGCCAGCAAGATCAATACCGCCAGAGCGAGGAAGAACATACCAAACATCACCTCTACGTATCGATGAGTATTCCGATTTTTCATAGCGTTGCTCCTATTGCTTATCAATTTCTAATTTTGCGATCGCTATGCTGCAAAGTTACAGCAAATTACGATCAAACGTGCCACAAATAGTAAAGATGAAAACCAATAGGGGGCTTCGCCCTGCGACCCCTTCTTGTAGCGGGCTTGAAACCAAAGTGCTGTAAGAGCCTCAAGGGGAATTGAAGCATTTTTTAGGGAGATTAAAGAATTAAAGCGATCGCTTAATTAGGATATTTTATGTTCAATCTGCTAGATTTGAAAAAGATGAGAATTTCCAAACATTACAACTGTCTAAACTTTAGTCTCCTTTCTCAACATTCCAACACATCGGGGATATAAGAGACATATAAAAGGCAAAAACAAGTTCGGTATAGTCGATTACTTGAAATATTTAATTAAGTATAAGACAGGAATAAATAAAAATCTTTTCGCTTTTTTGAAAGGCATAAAACCCTGTTTAGTCCAAAACGCAAGAGCTCTTTAATTACTAACTTGAGTGTCAACCCTTACTGAATGAAAACCGACTGCCTTTACGTTAAATCGCTCTAGAATCCTCCTATAAGCTCCTGTCACAAGGATTTGGCTAATTTTGGTATCTTCCCATTTTTTGCCCTGATAAGTCTTATCAAGCGCGAATTTACCTATAAGTACGCAAGGTATATCGTAAGAAAAGTCCTTTGAGAACAAATCAGGCAATTCTTTGTGTGGGATTGTTGAATTACTAAGTGTAAAGTAACCCACAACTCCAGAAGAGGAACTTTCATTAGTTAGAATGTAAACAGAACAAAGACCTTCGGTATGACATCTTCTTGCATCTAATTCTAAAAAATTATTTAGGTTTTTTTCATCCGCCGAACTACCACAACTAAAAGAAGCTAAATCACCCGAAAAATTTTCTACAGGTAGGAGTTTCCACACTGGTCTTTAGTCATACGCTTATTTAACTCAATTAAAATCTTCATAGCATTGGTAGGCTCAGGAGGATTCTCCCAAGGATTCACCGTTACATCAAAACCAATCGGACGAGATTCATTTGTAGTTGAATGACCAAAAAAGTAACCTACTTCTTCTTTGTTTATGGTTTCTAGAAAATTTTTCTTTTGCATATTACCTAAGTTACAAACTGTAACTTTACTCAGTCATTACAATGTAACATGGCGATTGACGTATTTTACAATTAACAATCCTAACAACTTTGAGAAAGACAACTCAATCTACAATTGCTCAAGATCGTGATACCTAGAAGTCAAAGCCTTAAAATCTGATACCTCTAAATACTTGTTCGATTGAGAAAGTTAAATTAATACTTTCTAACTCAACCAGATCGCCAGCTTCATATTTGATGATTTCCCATTTACCTAGATTATCTTTCTTGTAGAGAGTGATTTCAATTTTCTCAGTGTTTACTAAAACATAATCTTTCAGAGTATTAGAACGCCAATATAAATAAAACTTTTCTCCGCGATCGTAAGCTTCCGTGCTTGGAGATAAAACTTCCACAATTAGGCAGGGATGGCTGATGAAATTAGTTGCAGTGCGATCGCGATCGTCACAGGTGACGCTGAGGTCAGGATATATAAATTTAGTTGATTTTTGAACCTCTACTTTCACATCAGAGCTAAGAACCCGACAAGGACTTTCACTAAGATGATTTGTTAATATACCTCCAAAATTCATCGCAATCTGCCCATAATTTACGGTACCACCGCTCATGGCATAGACTTCGCCGTCTGAATATTCATAACGTAGTTCTTGTTTCTGTTCCCATTCAAAATATTCTTCGGGTGTAAATCTTGGGAAATTTTCTTGGGCAACAACCATTACTTATAACCCTGTGACTTTACAAATTTTACTATTTACCTAACTTGAGAATCTTCCCTGCTAGAATCGCCGCTCCAAATCCATTATCAATATTCACCACACCTATACCTGTAGCACAGGAATTGAGCATAGTTAAAAGTGGGGCAATGCCATTAAAATTAGCTCCGTAACCGATACTTGTGGGAACAGCAATCACAGGACAGCTAACTAGTCCTGCCACAACACTAGGTAAAGCTCCTTCCATTCCTGCTACGACAATTAAAATATCGGCGGCGGTAAGTAGATCGATGTGTTGCCACAGGCGATGAATTCCTGCTACTCCTACGTCCCAAAGCCTCTGCACAGTAAAACCACAGAGTTCGGCAGTCAGAGCAGCTTCTTCGGCAATTGGTAAATCGGCGGTACCTGCGGAAATAATTGTGATTGTGCCAGTTTGCAGGGATTGGGGTTGTCCTAGGTAGCAAATTTGTGCGATCGCCGAATATTGTAAATATGGAAAATCTTGTAGAACTTGGGTATGGACATGGGGGGTAATTTTTGTAGCGATCGCCTGTCCAGTTCGAGCATACATAGCTGCCATAATTGCCGCAATTTGCTCTGGGGTTTTACCTAAACCAAATACTACTTCAGGGAATCCTGTGCGGAGATTTCGTTGATGATCGATTTTAGCAAAGTCACTAACTGACTCAAAGTTCAGGTATTGGAGCTTTTCTAGAGCCTCTTCGGGAGAAATTGTGCCAATAGCTACGGATTGGAGAATGTTATTAAGGTTTTCAGCCATAGATACTAGGAGGAAATTCTGGTATGTCTATAATTGCATTAATAGGCTTAAGGTTAGCTGGAAAAGTATCGCCTCCACTTCCATTAATTAACAAAAGAATTAGTTAGAGCATTAGCTAAAGACCAAATTTTCACAGTAAAGTCAGCCGAGGATGTTACTAAAACCTTGCCATCGGGACTAAAGCCTAAGCCAATTACCCAATCTTTATGTCCTGTCAATTTTGCCAACTCTTGTCCCTTTAGGTTCCACAGGCGGGCAGTTTGATCTTGGGAGGTGGTTGCTAAATATTTACCATCGGGACTAAAGGCGACATTTCTGACAATATTTGTGTGTCCCACCATCTGGGCGATCGCCTTACCATTTAGCTCCAATAATCTGGCGGTGCCATCGGATGAACCAGTAGCAATTAATTTCCCATCTGGACTAAAAGCTAATGCCCGTACCCAATCTTTATGCCTCTTAAATTCTGAAACTAGCTTGCCACTTAGTTGCCATAACCTCACAGTGCGATCGCTAGAACCAGTCGCAATCAATTTACCATCAGGGCTAAAAGCGGCTGCCCAGATAATACCCTTATGTCCTTGGAAATTGCTAACAACCTTACCTTGGCGGTTCCATAACTTGGCAGTACCGTCGGAAGATGCCGTTAAAATCTGATTGCCATCGGGACTAAAATTTACCGAATTAACCCAATCCTTATGTCCCTTAAATTCCCGAATGAGCTTGCCATCAATACCCCAAAGTCTGGCACTGCCATCTTGGGAACCCGTTAATATTTGCTTACCATCTGGACTAAATTTACTACTCCAAATAATGCTGTCATCTTTTTTTAGCTCTAGGATCTGCTTGCCGTTGCTTGTCCAAACCTTGATAGAACCATTGGAAGATGAAGTTAAAAGACTCTCACCGTCGGGACTAAAGCCCACACTAATCACACTGGTATTATGTGCCAGAAATTCCGATAGTTGGGAAACTGCTTGAATTTGCGAAATTTGGGAGATTTTGGGTAGATCTAAGCGGTGCATGAATGGAGTAAATGGAGCGATCGCCATTAATCCACCAGCACCCAAAGATATAAAAAAGTTAGAAATAGTCATTATAGTTGAGAGTATTTGCTAGTTCTTTAGTAGAGCCTTTAACCTAACAAAATAAGTTAACTTTCCAAAATTTGCAGTAAAGAAATTTGTAGACATCACGATAATATATTGATTACAATTCATTAAATTTTTCTTAATACAACTAAATGCTAACTGATAGCGATCGCGTCCAAGTTTTAAGCGAAGCCCTACCCTACATTCAAAAATTTGTGGGACGTACCATCGTCGTTAAGTATGGTGGTGCAGCTATGAAAGAAGAAGAGTTACGTCAAAAGGTGATCAGGGATGTGGTGTTTATGACTTCGGTGGGCATTCGTCCAGTTTTAGTACACGGCGGCGGTCCCGAAATTAATGTGTGGCTGACTAAGCTAAACATAGAACCCCAGTTTATCGACGGCTTACGCGTGACCGATGCCGAAACCATGGAAGTAGTAGAAATGGTTTTAGTCGGAAGGGTGAATAAACAAATTGTGGAATTGATTAACCTCGAAGGTGGATCGGCAGTGGGCTTGTGTGGTAAAGATGGCAACCTGATTCGAGCTAGACCTCAAGGTAATGAGGCGATTGGCTTTGTGGGTGAAGTCGCAGCTATTGATACGACCCTTTTACACACTTTAATTAAAGCTGGGCATATTCCCGTGGTTTCTAGCGTTGCCTGTGATGAAACAGGGCAGGCTTATAACATCAATGCTGATACTGTGGCGGGGGAAATAGCGGCGGCGCTTGGGGCGGAAAAACTAATCTTGCTCACGGATATTCCTGGAATTTTAGAAGATCGATCTAATCCTGATAGCTTAATTCGCAGTATCGACATTCAACAGGCACGGGAGCTTATTCAAAAAGGTGTTGTGAATGGTGGCATGATTCCTAAAGTTCAGTGTTGTGTGCGATCGCTAGCCCAAGGCGTAAAAACTGCCCATATTATTGATGGCAGAGTTCCCCATTCCTTACTTTTAGAAATATTCTCTGATGGCGGTGTGGGTTCGATGCTAGTTGCCAGTTGCCTCTGATTATTCAAATGGGGCAGGTAGGCGCACACCTTTTGCTAAGATCTGAAAGGCATTTTGATCAACATCTCAAAAATAGTTCAAAATGAAATTCAAAAGTGAAATTCATTCTCCGCAAAATTCTAGCGTCCGCCTTCAATCTATCCCAGAGCCTAAAATGCAGAGGATAAGCATTAGTCGGGTTGCTCTGCTTTTGACGATCGCTATTTTGGGAGCAAGTACATTCCTAAGTATTCAGTCTTTGCTTAATCCTCTTTCCCTACCTTGGGCAAAACTTGAAGAGCCAGTTCCTGTTACCATTGACCAATTAAATCCCGCCCAGACCATAGCCCAAATTAAAGCGGATCTTCTCGAATTTCAATTGTTGCTAGGAGATAAGTTAATTACTTCCAGTAGCGACATTAATATTTATCCTATTCTCAATAAAGACTCCAAGACAATTCGCCAAATTAGGATTTATCAAGTCCAGGGTAGTAGCGCCTTTTGGGAAGATGAGCAGAAAAGAAAGCTGCGGCTAATAAGACAGACCGATGTGGAGGAATTGGAAGAAGAATTTGTTAAAGCTCCGTTTCAAAAATATCTAGTTAATCCCCCAGCCATCGATCCTAAAAATAATACCCTACCCCTCACCGACCTCCAGCCAATTTATGGTAATTCCCCCAGTCAAGGTATATGGTTTACGGCGATCGGTAGAAAAGATAGCATAGTTTACGGTCAGGTATTTGCCTATATGCCCGCCCAATTGTCTTTAAATCTGGCATTAACATGGACAAACCCCAACGGCAGATTACCAGACTGGCAGAGATTTCCCACGCTCAAAAATCCAGAGCCCGATCTTGTGATCGACCAAACCCAAAATTCCGATCCTGCATTTCTAGTATTTCGCTTAGAAGCTACCCCTAACTCCTCCTATCCATTCCAGTTTCGCCATCTCAATCTCCATGAAGCTCCAGCGATGCCCAAGATTTATAGTGAGGCTTTAATATTGGCAAGCGGTGGATTGTGGTCGCCTGCTTTAGCTAAATTAGAACAGTTAAAGTCTAATCTACAGACAAAAAACGAAGTATGGGAACCAGTGATTCAAGAGCAGTATGACCTCATTAGCTATCATGCCAAGATTACCTCTGAGCAGGCAAAGAAACCTAATGCTGACTATGGAATTACTTCTTTATTTTTAGGAATGGATGGATTGTGGGCAGATGCTCTAAAAAATTTACAGGGAGCAGATTTTACCGCCAAAATTGTTTTGGAAATGTTAGAAACCAATAGTCCTCATTTATGGTTACGGGTAAATACAGCCCTAGAGGTAGCTCCAACTCCCGAAGTTGTGATGTGGGGAAGCGTAATTGTATTGCAGCGTCAGGGCTTTCCCTCTGCCGAAAAGTGGTTACGATCGCATTGGAATTTCCCCAAACGAGATATATCCGAGGCATTGGTTTTATTACAAAGATTAGACTTATCACCCCTTGGCATAGAACCCCAGCAATTTGTCGGTACTGTTAGGCTGGTGGGCAATACCTTAGAAGATAAGTGGCAAATCACGCCGCCGCCTTTACTGACGGGACAAACTTGGTATGAGGTGAATATTTCCGCGATCCGCGATCGCGATGTGTGGCGCAATACCCCATTTCCTGCCCTAGAGTCCAGATCGAGATTGATTATTTGGAAAGCATTGGGTCTAGAGGCAAATAACAGCTTGTCCGTAGATATAGCCAACAGTACGGGCAATATTGAAACTACGGATTTAATTGCTCAGTCTATTTGGGTTGGCAATAATGGACAGATCAAGCTCTTAGCAACTGGTTCCCAAGAATTAGGAAATACCTTGGCGGGCAAGCCAGCATTAGTAAAGGGAGGTAATTTATTTGTGGAATCCCGTGGGGCTTTTATAGTATTTGAAGCTTTAGATCGAGAGGTGGGCGATCGCATTGTCAATACCATCTACTCTGAATTACTAACCATTGGCAATATCTCTTTAAGTGATACCGAATTTAGAGAAAAACTCTCAAGATGGACACTAGAAAAAGTAAATTTACAGGGCAAAGATAGTCAGGATTTACTGTTAAGAATCGATCGGGACAAAATTGACCTAGGCGATCGCTCATATCCGATTGTGTTCATATTTAGTAAAACTGGCGATTTACTATTTACAGATATGCAGTCAAATTCCCCTCAACGTTGGGTAACTTTACTTCCTGGTTCTAATCCGCAAAAGATTTTGGTTGAAAGTAACGGTAATTACGATAGTCTATCTTTGACCCCCTAATTAGCGTGAGTTCGGGTCAAGGATTGGAGTTTAATCAATTTAAACTGCTTGCACCATTACCAATCCGCCCCCCTAGCCCCCAATTCTGGGGGTACAAGAAAATTTAGATCTTTCAAAGTCCACCAAAATTGGGGAATTTAGGGGACAGAATAGACTAAAACCAAGACAGGTAGGAATTGTGTGTACACCATAGACTAGAAAGGGAGAGGGTTAGGGTCTTAAACTCTTCTGAAAAAGTCAAAATGCTAGATCTTTCGGTATACTCCCTTCCCACCATAGAAATATACACAGTTTAAATGGGGTTAAGGGGCAAAGCCCCTTCGTGGTGGCGCAGCCCCTACACCCCCAAAAGACTAATCTTTGACTGGGAAGGGAGTAGCCTCTGTAAATTTAATCACTTGGGTAAATTCCCCGCCCCAAGGGGCGGCTTTGAGTTAATATTTCAAAATAAGTAATTTTGTAATAAAGAGTAAAGTTAACGTCTATTTTTACGTTCCCAACTAATTGCTAATTCCCTAACATTAAGAACGGACAATTGAAGGGCTTTGCCCCTCAAACTCCCCATTTGGGGACGGAATGCCTCCCCCAAACCCCCTGCATAAAAAAACATAATCAAACATTTGATTTATACTTAAGCGGTTTGATTAGACTTATAGCTCCAAACTTCTTTTGATTTCGATACCCCGATGCTTGCGGCAGGGTTTTTCATTTATTGGGTAACCTATATCAAACGCTAAATCAAACATGGGAATGTGATAGTAGGACTAGTTAATCAAGTTGATTGATTAATAGGTTCACAAAACTAGGTAAAACAAATGACTAGAAATATTCAAACTAGGATAAGTACTAGTTCACTTGCCAAAGAACGATAGTAAAGCCTTTGGTTTGAGAGTATTTGACCATCATCATAGTCTTGAGGCTTTTATGAGGCTTCAAGACTTTTACTAAGATTAATTTTGATTAAAGTATCAGCTTTTAGATTCTGTCCAAAAAATTATTTTAATGGAATGATTGATTTTTGTTACAAAATTTTATAATATTCAAGTCTTTTTACAAATGAACTGAAATAAAATGTACAAATCTAAGACCGAAATTTAAGGTAATTTATTTATTTATACTCCTTCCAAGTTAAAGATTAGTCTTTTGGGGTTTACGGTTCTGCCCCTGTTTCAGTTATGTATATTTTGAGGAGTAGTTATCAAGATCCTTTTCCTCATTCATTTTGAAATCTGAGGGTTATTCAATGGTTAAGCGATCGCTAAAGGCATCAACCACAGGAATTCAAATAGCAAAAAAAGCATTTGGCGTGAAGGGTTGGACGCAGGATAATTTAGCATTTGAAATCGGAATTAAAACCCGTCAACCAATTTGGCGATTTTTTACAGCGAAACCAGTTGATCGGCAAATTTTCACGGACATCTGTTTAATGTTAGATCTGGACTGGCGAGAGATTGCCGATAATCCACCTGCGGATTTTGGGATTAGAGAAGGGGATAAAGTTAACGATCTGAATATAAATGACCTAGTTAAAAAAGTGCGATCGCTGCGGTATGAAAAAATTCAATATCAATGCGGGGTCTTAAATTTATTAGATGCGAATCATAGGGTGAATCTCAACGATATCTATATTGATGTCAATATTCTCGAAAAAATTGCCAGTAAGCAATGGCTAGAAGTTACAAATTTCCAGGATATTGACCCCGATCAGTTCGATCGGTTTGGTATGGGCGAAATTGCGCAAAGCCACATATCAGGTATGGAAGCAATTAATAAATACACCAGACTTAGGGTCTTAGGAAAGCCCGGCATTGGTAAAACTACTTTTCTGCAACATCTAGCTATTCAGTGTAATGAAGGTGACTTTGCCGACAATAAAATTGTCATCTTTATTACGCTCCAAACCTTTGCCCAAGAGTCTAGAACCAAGAATGAATTCAGCTTACTCAATTACATTTATAAGGAATTTGCTACAGTCGGCATCTCTAACGCTAACTCGGTAGAAGATCTGCTCAAACAAGGTCGAGTTTTATTGCTAATGGATGGCTTGGACGAGGTACTGAATAAAGATATTGCCTTGGTAATGAAAGAGATTCGCAGGTTTTCAGATATTTACTATAAAAATCAGTTTGTTGCCACCTGTCGTATAGCTTCTCAAAAGCTTAATCTTGCAGGGTTTACCGATGTGGAAATTGCGCCTTTTAACAGTGAGCAAATAAATATTTTTGCCCAAAAATGGTTTGTATCATTTACCAATGCTAAGGAGGGAAGAACTAGATCAAGGGAATTTATGACCGAGCTTGAAGATCCAATTAACTGGCAATTTCGACGGGTTGTAAATACGCCGTTATTTTTGCATCTTGCCTGTTGGATATTTTATGAACAGGAAAAACTTCCGATTAAACGGAGTGAGTTTTATAAACAAAGTCTAGATCTACTGCTTGGGAAATGGGATGAGGTTAGAGGTATAGAAAGGGATGAAATCTATCAAGGATTTTTGCTAACCCAAAAACTGAAACTATTTAGCGAAATCGCCTCTGCTACCTTTGAAGAGGATAGATATTTCTTTGGACAGCCTGAGCTTGAAGAGATAATTGGGTCATATCTTGTCAAACTCCCCAATGCCTCTAATGATTCCGAGGAAATTAGGTATGATAGTGAGTCGGTTTTAAGGGCGATCGAGTCCCAGCATGGCGTCTTAGCAGAGCGGGCACGGGGGATATTCTCATTTTCCTATTTAGCATTTCATGAATATTTTACAGCCAGAAAAATTGTTGCTAACTATAATCTATTGGCATATGGTACTTCCCTTGAAGACCTAGTTAGCCATATTAGCGATCGCCGTTGGCGTGAAATATTTCTGTTTACAGCCGCTATGCTGCGGAGTGCGGATGGACTAATGCAGTTGATGAAAAAACGCATTGATACCATAATGCAAGATGATAATTACCTTCAGGAGTTCTTAACGTGGGCAAGTCAAAAATCATTTACTACGCCACTTCAGCCCAAAGTTGCCACAGTTAGAGCTTTTTATCTAGCACTCAGTCGGGCACCTCACATTGCCTCACAGTTTACTCTGGCTTCTACCCTTGATCAGGGCATGATTTTAGATACAGGTTTAGACAATCTTTTGTCCCTTTGCACTATTAATCAAGATATTCCCCATGCCCATGCCTGTGGCGAGGCACTAGATGATATCCGCATGACAGTTTTAGATCTAGGACTCCATAAATCCCTAGAAAAACTTTATGATGAATTTCCCCATTCTAGTCATAAACAACGCTTCAAATCATGGTGGCAGGAAAATTATAAAGCTTGGGTTGAGGAATTAAAAATGGCGATCGCTACCCATCGTAATATTAATCATCCTTGGGAATTTAGCTCAGACCAACAGATAGTTTTACAAAATTATTATGATGCTAATCAGTTGTTGCTTGACTGCTTAAGTAGTAATTGTGAAGTTACGGCTGGGGTTAGAGAACAAATTGAAGCGACATTACTCTTACCTCAAAGAGAATTAGAATCCCATGAGTGGGGATAAATTTGAAGGCCAGGAGATTTCCTTAAAAGAATCTACCCAGCCCCCAATTCTGGGGTTTCTGAAAATCCAAGTCCCCAGAATTCAGGATTTAGGGACTTCGGATTGGGTAATTTTTTTACCAGAAGTCGCCTAATTAATGAAAAGGAAGAACTTTAATCGGTTTGGAAAACTCTTCTTTTGGATTGACTAACTTACCTAAAAATCCCCGAACATAGGCAGTTATGGTTACTTGCCACATAATCCGAATGAGCTTGCCGCTATAGGTTGGAGGCGCATTTGTCGGTAAATCTATCTCAAACGGGATCAAAATATCTGGCTCGACATTATGGAAAATTTGGCTGCAAACCGTCTCTCGATCTTGGCTGCCTTTGCCTTTAGTCAACCATTCTACGGAAACCGCGATCGCGGTCGATTTTCTGGCAGTAGAACCTTGCCAAATGAATTTGCCGTTTACAGATTTCCCCAGTTCGACTTCAGGGGCTTCAAGTTCAAAATCAATACTAATTAGCATTTTGGAATTAAATTATAGAAGCAGTTTGCGGAAATATTTGAGGCTGTATTTGAAAATTGAACTTAGAGGTCTCTTTTAAAAGCTTTGGAAAATCGAGAGCTACTTCCAATGTCCATTTGATTTGATTATTTTTTGCCTCAAAAGATGCAGGAGAAGTAACAGGAATTTTAACCTTAAATATCACTTCGATCGCCGATTCATAGGCAGGCACTAATATTTCAGGCAATCGTTGCATGAAAACATTTTCCGTAGCAGATTCAGAACTGTCACCACTGTCACAGGTAACACATTCTTCGCAAGTCACAGTGGCATTAACCATTCCCGATTCTCGAATAGTTTTCCCAGATCGTAATCTGCGCCGAAACAGAATTGAGGTTTCTTCTCCCAAGCTTACGGGATAGTTGGTAAAAATTAATTCGGGTGCAGAAAAGCTTAAATTCACTAATATTTGATCGATACTTGCATAAATTGACTTAGACCAGCCCCAGAGCAGGCCTAATAAAGCAATGGTAATAATCACCACAAATAGCCTTACCACAAATAGATCTATAATCTGCAATCGCCCTAGAATAGATATAAGCTGACTAAGTATAGCTAGAGTAAATATAGTTCTGGCAATCTGCACAGCCAAATTGATAATTAGTTTAGAATTTTGATCAGAATCATTGACCGTTACTAAATATCCCTCGGGCACTCGTTTAATATTCTGCTTAACCCTTGGAGCTGTAATCATTGGCAATTTGTCTAAAAGTGTAATTTCAACCCTGAGCTAAAACCTGCTAAGTCACTAATTGATCGAGCTTAAAGTTGAGTATAGACACCGACATGATAGATTGTAGCTTGTCATTTTCATCGGCGATCGCCATAAATCATGAGTAATGAGTCTAAGTATTCCAGCCCAGATGCCGATAGTATGCGGTTGCCGCCCCAAAATATTGAAGCGGAGGAGGCAATTTTAGGAGGGATTTTACTCGATCCCGAAGCGATCTCCAGAGTCATAGATACCTTGCGCCCAGAAATGTTTTATGTGGCAGCGCACCAAGAACTATTTCGAGCTTGCTTAATGCTGCATAATCAATCTCGTCCTACGGACATGATGAGTGTGGCAACTTGGTTAAACGATCGGGATTTACTAGAAAAAATTGGCGGTCAAAGTAAGATTGTCCAACTGTGCGATCGCACCATCAGTGCCGTAAACGTTGATTATTATGCTCAATTAGTTGCTGATAAATTTACCCGCCGCAAACTGGCAGAGGTCGGTAGAGAAACCGTAGATATTAGCTTTAATAATGAGTTGGAATTACCGCAATTATTGGATCAAGCGGAACAGAAAATTTTTGCCGTGACCCAATCTCGCGCTCAGCAGGGATTAACCTCGGCTGGTGATGTACTTACAAATGCTTGGTTTGAACTAGAGAAACGCTTTAACAATCTCGGTTCTGGTGAAACGAATATGCCGGGACTAGCTACGGGTTTTTACGATCTTGATGCTATGACTCAGGGTTTTCAGCGATCGGATTTAATCATTATTGCGGGTCGTCCTTCCATTGGTAAAACCGCCTTCAGTTTGGGCATAGCCTACAACATGGCGCAATTACATCGCTTACCCGTGGCAGTATTTAGTTTGGAAATGTCCAAAGAGCAGCTAGTTTATCGACTTTTAGCCAATGAAGCCCGCATTGAAAGTAGTAGGTTGCGATCGGGAAATGTTAGTGAAAATGAATGGGCAGGAATTGGCAATGCCATCAGTCGGCTCTCGGAAATTCCCTTATATATTGACGATACGGCGAATCCTACGGTTAATGAATTGCGCTCCAAAGCCCGCCGCCTGCAATCTGAAAAGGGAGGTTCCCTAGGCTTAATCTTGATTGATTACTTGCAATTAATGGAAGGGAGTAGCGATAACCGTGTACAGGAATTATCAAAAATTACGCGATCGCTAAAAGGATTAGCCCGTGAATTATCAGTTCCAGTTATTGCTCTTTCCCAACTTAGTCGAGGCGTAGAAGCCAGAACCAACAAGCGTCCCATGCTTTCCGATCTCAGAGAAAGTGGAAGTATTGAGCAAGACGCAGATTTAGTAATTAATTTATATCGAGATGAATACTATAATCCTGATACACCCGATCGCGGCATTGCTGAAATCATTATTGCCAAACATCGGAATGGTCCTACAGGTACGGTCAAGCTTTTATTTGAACCGCAATTTACAAAATTTAAGAACTTAACTTCACCTAAATAACTAACTAGGTCAGCAAAGATAACCTGATAAATTAAATTTAAAGAGCGGAACCCGATTATGCCTTTTGCGTGACCTTCGGCATTAGCCCTAATTGGTCATTGAGTTTACCACTGCGAAAGCCGTCTAAATCTAGAGTTACGGTGTGAAAACCGAACTCTTTAAATGATGCTGTCAATTGTGGAAGAGCGATCGCCTCCATGAAACTAGGAATTAAATCTGCCCGAATTTCGATCTGAGCGGTATCGCCAATGGAACGAACTCGCAAGTCAACTTCACTTCCCATTAACCCTCTGAGATAGTGTTCGGCTTTTCCTACTCTTTGCAATTTTTCCACATTAATACTCTCGCCGTAGGGAAATCTAGAACTCAAGCAAGGTTGGGAAGGTTTATTCCACCAAGGTAAATTTAAATACTTAGATAACATCCTCACTTCGATTTTGCTAATTCCCACTTCCGCTAGGGGCGACCGCACACCTCTTTCTTTAGCGGCGGTAATACCTGGGCGATAGTCTTTAAGATCGTCAGCATTTAAACCATCAATCACATATTCATAACCCAACTTTTTGGCTAAGGGTTTGAGCTGATCGTGGAGTTCGCTTTTACAAAAATAGCAACGATTTACAGGATTAGAAGTATAGTTAGGATTATCCATTTCTGAAGTATTAATCACTTCATGGTTGATACCAATCTCTATGGCTTGGGTTATAGCATCTTCTAAATCCGCAGGTAAGAGTGAAGGAGAATTTGCCGTAACAGCGATCGCCCCATCTCCTAAAACATCAAAGGCAATTTTGGCAATTAAAGTGCTATCAATTCCCCCAGAATAGGCAACTAAAATTCGCTGCGAATCCTTTTGAATGATTTCTCGTAATTGTGCTAATTTTTCTGTTAATTGAAAATCCAACATATTTTGATCGAGATATTTTAAAAAATAAGATAGCTTAAAGAGAACTAATAGGAAAGAACCTATTTAGTATTTACCAAAGAGAAGACTTGATCTGCGGTTAATTGAAGTTCGGTAAAGGTAGGTGAGAGAATGCGATCGCCCTCACGAAATTCTGACACATCATACCAACCATCCAAAGCCACGAGAACTGATATTTTTGATTCTAAATAGTCAACTATCCAATATTCAGGAATATCACGGGCGGCATATTCAGTGCGTTTTGCTCGATAATTCGTAGATTTAGTAGATGGACTCACTACTTCTATAACTAAGAGTGGTACCGTCAGGTCAAAATCTATAACAGCTTCTCTTTCTTGTAAAGACAACCATTCTTCCCGTAACATCACTGTAATATCAGGAATACGGGCCGTATCCAAACCTAAGCCACGGGGGCAGCGTACTGCAATCTGTCCTTGTCTCACAATCCAAGATCGCTCTATTCGAGTTATTTCAGAATCTATAATTCTGTAGAGTCGGTCAATGATTTCGCAATGTTTTCCAGTAGCCACTGCCATGGGTATTAGTTCTCCATCTACTAATTCATATTTTGTATCTGACTCGTCAAAATGGGTAAGGTAATTCGCAAAGGTAACTCTAGTTTTGGGAATGGCGATCGTCATAAAAGTAATCCCTCTATAAAATGACAAGATAAATGACTAGCTACACGGGAAATCTTAGATTTATATATTGATTGTAGTACCTGAAACTAAAGCAGTAATCGGAATAATCAAACCGTTTCAGCATAAATCAAATATTTGATTAAGCTTATTTATGCAGGGGGTTTGGGGGAGGCATTCCGTCACCCAATGGACAATTGAAGGGCTTTGCCCCTCAATTGTCCATTCTTAATGTCAGGGAATTAGCAATTAGTTAGGAACGTAAAAAGTTAGCTTCTAATTTCTACTAACAAAGGTTTAGTTAAGCACTGGTTAAAAACAGCATGACATCTGCCTCTTGCACAATATACTCTTTACCCTCACTGCGAACTAAGCCTTTCTCTTTTGCCGCTTTCATGGAGCCATTTGCAACGAGGTCGGGGAAAGCTACGGTTTCAGCGCGAATAAAAGCTTTTTCAAAATCGGAGTGAATTACTCCTGCGGCTTGGGGTGCGGTCATACCTGCATTAATTGTCCATGCCCTTGCTTCTTTGGGACCTACGGTAAAATAAGTGCGTAAGCCTAAAAGATGATAGGTAGCTTTGATTAAGCTTTTGAGTCCGCCTTCAGTTACACCTAAGGATTCTAAGAAATCTTTGCGATCGCTATCGGGTAAATCCACTAATTCTGATTCAACTTGAGCAGAGATGATAATTACTTCGGCATTTTCAGATTTGGCGATCGCTCGCACTGCTTCTACATATTTATTCCCTGTTGCCAGTTCAGATTCAGAGACATTGGCAGCATAGATTGTGGGCTTAAGCGTTAGTAGTTGCAAAATTGAAATTGCTTCTTGCTCCTCGGCAGTTAAATTAGCTAGACGGGCAGGCTTACCCTCGTTTAAGAATTCCGAGACTTTTTCTAGGGCTTGCAGCTCTAACTTAGCATCACCATCGCCACTTCTAGCTCCTTTACGAGTGCGATCAATTCTCTTCTCAATTTGGGCAAGGTCAGACAGAGCCAATTCAAGATTGATAATCTCAATATCACGGTCAGGATCAGTGGAACCTTCAACGTGATGAATATCTTCACTATCAAAGCATCTGACTACGTGGGCGATCGCATCACAGGTGCGAATATTCCCTAAAAATTGGTTACCTAAACCTTCCCCCTTACTTGCCCCTTTGACCAGTCCCGCAATATCGACAAATTCGACACGGGTAGGAATAATTTGAGCAGAGCCGCCAATTTTTGCCAGTATGTCTAATCTTTCATCGGGAACTGTGACCGTACCTACATTGGGTTCAATGGTACAAAAAGGAAAGTTAGCGGCTTCCGCTTTAGCATTCGCAACAAGGGCATTAAATAGTGTAGATTTGCCCACGTTGGGTAGCCCTACGATTCCAGCTTTTAGCATTCGTCAAAATTTTTGTAATTACGACTTAATTTTACTCGTAAATTTCACCGTATTATCGAGGATATTAATAGAAACTAGATCTAGGATTATTTTTAATAAGGGATACTCCTTTCTCAGTCAAAGATTACTGTTTTAGGGGTTTGGGGGCTGCGCCCCCACGAAGGGGCTTTGCCCCTTGCCCCCATTTAAATTAGGTGTATTTTATCGGTGGGAAGGGAGTAGCTATTTCCCTCTAACCACACTCAACAAGCTAGTTAAAATTAAGGAGATCGCTGACCCAAAAAACCATGATGGGTAAATCGGAATGGGCTGTAAACATCATGGTTGAAATTTGAGTTTTATCGCCAACCTCAGTCAGGAATTGTGTGATAAAGGTGGAAAAGGCAATGTTTAGATTTTGCGATCGGTTAGTTTTTAGAAGTTTGGATTTACAATTTTGCTAATATTGCCGAGGTACGCATACCCTTAGTAATGAAATCAGCTTGAATCTGCTCAATGTGAGACTTTGCACCCACTAAGTATTGAGTAGCTTGCCCCCAATCTGTGGCACAGGTACTTAAATCTTGATGAGTATTAGCAGAGAACCAGCCGCTTAGAAATCCTGCTTCTACACTAAATGCCTTTGATTCATTTTGATCTTGGGGATTAGAAATACTAGAATTTTTGATTGTGACCAAAAGCAAACCATGTTTGGCGGGACTAAAATCTACAGCGATATTACCTAGACCATGGACAGCCCAAAGTTGTCTAACTATGGTAAAAAATTCAGCAGCATTCATCTGAGAAATAGAACTCTCATAATAAACTTCCATCTCTTTTTTAACTCTTTCATAAAAAGATTTGCCCCAACTATACCCAAAAGTATAGAAAGCCATAGAAGCTGCTTCCCCTGCCTCTGATAGAAGAGTTTGGTGAATACTTTGAATTAGTAGCTCTGGAATGGCAATTAAACGTTTGCCCTGACGAGTAGATAGTAACCCTGTAGCGGATTCAGACTTTACATATGCTCTAGGATTGAAGTAGTTAGCAGGTATAGTTTCTCTACGCATTTCAGTGAGTCCCATGATCGAATCTCCTTTAGTAAAATTAGTGATGTTTATAGAGTTATTAAAAAGTATGGTGGGGTGGGTTCACCCCAAATCAAACTAATTTACTTACCACTCATCATTTCGTGGGCAATTTTTAAGTAAGAGCTGAAAAGTTCTGATTGCTCTTTTGGCAGAAATTCTTGAAGTGCCAACCAAATAAATTTATAACCATGATAATTCAGCTGCATAGCAAGGAAGATATTTTGTTGCCAATAAAGCACACGATCTTTCAACATTTCTGGGTCTTCTAGTAACATTGCAAGGGCACAGCATCGCAATCCCAAAGTCATATCCCGCTGACAGCGGTCTACACCTAAAGTATCCATCGGTTTTGCTGTGAAGCGATCGCTAGTTCTCATTGCCTCTAGAGCTTGAGCAATAATTTCAGTTTCGTGGGTTTGGACAGTGCTATAGGCATCTTTTCGAGCTTGCCATGAAGATAGGGCTTTATCCAATAAACGTAAATCTTGGGCGCTGACATAGTTGCCATCGGCACGTTCTAAAACATTTTCTAGTAGAGTAATCATTGATTTATTCCTTTTTTAGTAATTATCTGGAGTTGGATCTGGAGCTCAAATTGTTGAAGTATGGAAAGAATAGAGAAGTAAATAGAAGAGTGAAAGAAGAATTTAATCCCAATTAATCTGTTCTCGGACAGAAGAAACAGTTTTTTGAGCTTGTTTGGGCAGTTTCCACTGCACTTTAGCCATTAACTCTTGGACAGTCAAAGCTTCATGATGGCGAAACTGATCGACACCGAGCAATGGAGAACTATGACTTGGAGAAGTCATTAATCCATCTCTTCTGCCCCGTTTAGGGCTCAATCTACGCTTTAGCCATCGGTTCAACTTACCCCAAATTCCTTTGAACCAACTGATTAGAACTTGGGGAAAACTTAATTTTATTTTCATGACTTTTACCTATCTGTATTTTTTATTAAATATTTTTAGTTAACAGTTCGCACTAATAATTCCACTTCAGAAGGAACTTCATCTGCCATCAAGCGATTTTCAATATCAGAAAGGGTTGCTCCAGACGATATCCAAAATTCGGTGGCACGAATGCGTTTTTCTGAACCAATTAGGAAACGGCAATATTCATTTCCCATGGCATAACATTGGACTTCGGTGCTACTCAGATTTTTCTCAAATACTGTACTAAAAAATCCTGATAGCAGTCCTGCATAGAGATGACAAACTGGTTTGCCCACATAACCAAGGGTCTTGGCTACAGCCGAATCAAACAAGTCAACAAAAATATAGCCATCATTAAGGGAATTTAAATCCAAACTCCATGTTCCCCAGCCTTGAGCTGTGAACGGCCACCACCAAGTCTCCATCGCAAAGGCGAGGTTACTAGTCTGGAGAGTTAGTTTGTATTGATCTTTAAACCAAACTGCAAAGGCGATCGCATCTTGTTTTCCCCAGTTTTGACCAATGGTATACATTAGCCAGCCTGCGGCATCTCCGACTTCATGTTCTAAACCTTTGAGTAAGGAGATAATAAAGTCTTCCCCTGCCAAAGAATTACGTTGTTGGTTGTAGTCCCTAATCTCTCCATTTTGCATATCAAAGTTGAAGAAATTATAGCGGCTATAGTGACATACTTTCCACACAGAGGGCATGGATATAGGTGGGGTTGCGAAGGTTCTAATCTCGGTCATTTTTAATTTCTCCTTTTTGAATTGCGGGATAATAAAACACCCATTTCTTTTTCAAACTCTTTGCTCACAGCTTGCATCTTTTCCAATGCAGTGCGCAGAATTAACTTGCCCTCAGCTACTAGGACTTCTCCTGTAAAAGGATGGATTAAAGACTGCTGTGCGCGCTTACCAACCAAGGATTCTAATTCTGCTTCAGAGCCTAAATATTTACCCTTGGGCATAGATATTTCTAAACCTTGCTCGAGAACTTTACATTGACAAGCAAGGCGAGCGTTGGGTTGCTCAATTTTCATCATGCTCAGGGTCATGAGTTCTTGGTCTGTAGGTGGAGTGAGTAATTCCATACCCTTATCTACGAAAACATGACAGGTGGCACATCGACCTTGCCCCCCGCAGGCTTTCAAGACAGATACTTTGTTATTAAGTAAAATACTTAGTAATCGCGTTTCCCTTGGAGTTGTTGCGTGTTTACCGTCAATTTTTAGACCGATATAGGTTTCGGTATCATGAACATCAGGGACAGCAAAAGTTAATGCTTGCTTCTGAGCCCGAATGACACTCGTCACATTTTGGACTACTCGCACTAAATCATTACGATTGGCTGGGTCACTACTAACTACATCTCCAAATCCTTTGTCTGATACCCAATGGCGATAGAAATCTGGGATAGTTAGGTCATGGGACACTAAAATAATCGGTAAGTGCTCCCATTCCTTGCGGCAAAGGCGGCATATTTCAAAACAGCTACCTTGATCGACATTACCAAGAATGAGTAAATCAACTGCCCCAGATGATAGGGTTTGAATTAATTCAGGATATTCAGCGCAGGGATAAAGTATCCACTTACCGATACTTTCAATTGTTTCTAGCAATGCCGATAAATGCTTAGGATTAGATTCTGCTATGACTATACGCATAGAAGCTACCGTTCGCTCTTTAGGAGGTTCTGTCTTTACTCCGATGTTAATAGGATTCGTCATGATTTTACCTAGTTAGATTTTTAGTAGTAGTTTTTAAGCAGCGATCGCTTCCCACAATGGATCGGAAGGCAGGGTATGGGAATTTCGACGAGTCCGCTTACTAAAAAGCATCTGGGTAATTACATCAACAGGAGCAGGAGGGGATAATAGATAACCCTGATAGGAATCACATCCTAGGTATGTAACTATTTCCAACTGTTTTAGGGTTTCCACTCCTTCGGCAACTACTTCTATCCCTAGTTTGAATACCATTTCTATGATTGATTCCACAATGATGTTGATGGAATTTTGGCGTTGGAAGTCATCAGAGGTTAAACCTTGAACAAATCTTCGATCAATCTTGATCGCATGAGCAGGGAGATCGCTGAGATATTCTAAGGAGCAATAACTGGTACAAAAATCATCCAAAGAAATCTTGATACCCATATTACTGAGTTTATTAAGAACGAATTGTATACCCTGCATATCATGAATAGAGTGTGTTTCAGTTACTTCAATCCCAAACCAAGAGGTCGAAATCTTATAGTCCTGAACTAGGGATTTGATTAAATTTAAGCTGTCTTGCTCTTGGAGGTAACGGCTAGAAAAGTTGAGATAAACTGGTACGGATATACCTATCTGTTGCCAAGTTAGAATTTGTTCAAAGGCAGTAATGGTAAGCCATCTATGAAATTTCGCAATTAAGCTAATATCTGAATGTTCTAAGACTTTAATGAAATGGGCTGTATCTATCTGCCCTAACTTTTTTGAGTGCCATCGAACTAAAGCTTCTAATCCTGTAATTTCTCCAGAAGTCAAATTACTGATAGGTTGATAGTGCAGAACCATTTCACCATTATCAATTGCTTCATCTATATGTTGGGCGGTAATATCACTTTTCATCATGACCTTAAATTCACTAAATCTTGCTTTCTAAATCTTGTTTCCTATGTGAATTAGAATAGAGCAGACTTTTGTTGCAGTCTTATCTGTTTTTGTAAAACTAGTACATTCTTGACATGAATTTGGGAATCGATAGTTAAGATACTCCCTTCCCAGTCAAAGATTAGTCTTTTGGGGGTTAAGGGGCTGCGCCCCTTAACCCCATTTAAGCTGTGTGTATTTCTACGGTGGGAAGGGAGTAACCAATGCAATCTGAACCTAACGCTAGTTCGAGCAAAGATGTGGTAAGTAAAAATACTAGATCTAAATCAAATAGTGAATTGGCTTAAGTAATGCCAATTCATTTACCTAAGGAGATTTCCTTTAAAGAATCTACCCAACTGCCCCCTGCCCCCAGAATTGGAGGATTTAGGGGGGCTCTTTGGAATAGGTAACTTTTTATCAGAAATCATCTAATAAAGTGAGATTTCGAGTTAAGGGGGAATGCCTTTAACCTTGATTACGATAGGCTTTAGGGGTAATTTCTGTGATTTTAAGAAAATGCCGATCTAGATGGCTATGGTTGGCAAATCCACACTGCAAGGCGATATCGCTAATGGCAAGTTCTCGATTTTTGAGTAAAGTTTTTGCCTTTTCGATCCGTTGCCGAATGATGTATTGATAAGGGGAACAGTCCATTTCTTGTTGAAACACACGGCAATAATAAGAAGGATTCATACCAATCCCTCCTGCTAACATCTCTAGATTAATATTTTGATGTAGATGTTCGTGAATATAATTAATTGTGGACTTGAGGCGATAGCTAGTTTGAGGTTGCTCTATTGGCTCGATTGACTCTATGCCTAATTTATGATTTTTGAAAGTAGATAAAGCTATGGAAATGGAAGATAGTAATTGCTCACGGCGAAAAGGTTTAAGAACATAGCCCATAGGATTAGTAGCTTTTGCCCGTGTTAGGGTTTCGGCATCGGAAAAAGCCGTAAGATAAATGACTGGAATTGAGTAGAAAGATTGAATATGCTCGGCAACACTAATGCCATCGATTTCACCTTTGATCCGAATATCTAGTAGTACTAAATCTGGTAAAAATTCGATAATTTTTTGAATAGCAGTTTTACCATCAGAAGCGATCGCACAAATTGTATAGCCTTCATCTCGCAGTAGTTGAGAAATATCTTGGGCAACAAGGCGTTCATCTTCAACAATAATAATTTGGCTACTCATGTTAACGACCTTAAAGTGATGTGGGATCTATACCGAATTCTCTTAACTTAGCGGCTAGTAGTTCAGCCCGTTGGTATTCTTGCTCGGCACGTTGATGTTCTAAATTTGCCTTCTGCTGCTCCAGCTCTGCTTGCTCAAAGCCCCATAAAAGTAAATTTCCTGAAATATCCCACCACCGCAGCCAGTTGATCTGATTACCTAAGCGATCGCCAAACCATACTCCCAAAAATAGCTCTAATTCAGGAATCCAAAATCTGCCTTGGGCATCAGCGATTTGGGAAACATACTTGCCATTCTTTAAACATCTGACTTCTAGACTGGACTCATAGGGGTCATAGGTGGCGTAGGTAGGCACTTGCAGGATTTGCTCATAGAAATAAAACTTGCCAAGTGGAGGGGTTGAGCGCATGGATAATTCTCCACCATCGGTATCTGAAAAAAATTCCATGACCACTGCCACAGGTTCACCCTCAAGATTTTGAGTATAGCTACGGCGCACAGCTCCTGCCTTTCCCAAGGAGGCTTTTGGATAAACATTTGGCACATATAACCAGTCTGGTGCCTTAACTATAATTTTTTGGTTGACCGTTGCGACTAAGCCAAAATTTGAGACGATCAACATTTCTGGTTTGATCAGGTGCTGAAGCGCATCAGTCAGAGCCGCCGCAAGTAAGGGTTGATGATTGTTTTCCACAGGATCATCGGGTAGGATGTAGTCTGAAGGTAGAGGTTCCCAAGTGATATAGGGGGATTTGATAGGAGTAGCAACCATGATATTTCTGAATCAATGCCATGAATTCACCTAGCTATCATAACATTTAGGCTGAATGCTAGGCGTTGCACAATTGAAAGATGAGTATGACAAAGCCTAATAATAGAAAAACTGTAAATTTTATTTTGCTTTGCCCAAAATGCGGTTCATCACATATTTGTGAAAATGGTAAACGAGATGTTGACATCCTCCCACGGCTAAAGCGCGTGGGATTCCTAAGACTCACGACTTAGGTTTCTGTTTCTTCCTATCACTAGGATTTCGCAACTGCCCTTTAGAGGTATCTCTATCAGGTCTTATGTTCGCTCCACAGACTGACA
>JBBQHY010000002.1:0-27675 GCA_038324415.1 Pseudanabaenales cyanobacterium
GTGATCTACCTTCGTCATTAGGTCAATTTGGTTTATTGCCCACGAACCTCTAACAACATTATCCCGTGTTGGTCTGGCTTGAGATAGGTATTTAACAGGAATATTTTGAACAATACTATCTGGTGCCATAACGTTCATATCTTCAATACTTGCAACTGGCTCTGTATGAACAAAGTTCGGAACAGCAGAATATGATTTGATTGCATTGAGCTTGAATATTAAATTATCCTTAATGGAATCACGAATTTTCTCGAATTGAGCTTGATCTGCCCCTGTCTTAGAAGCATGACTTTCACCTGATTTTTTTCTCATATCGAAGCCATTAAAAATCCATCCTCCAAACTTGGGTTGTCCTTTCAAAGGTACTATTTGATCATACGGATTCGACTGTAGATACCTAGATTTCCCTTGTTCCCAGTCATCTATGAATTGTGGAAGAACTTGTCCAATTAACCCTACACAGTAAGCTGAGAAGAGATCGGGTGTACATGGAACAAGAAAATAATCTGAAGAGTAAAGCGCAGCTCTTACAAGTGTATTAAAGGAGGGAGGCAAGTCAATTAATGCAAAGTCATAGAACTTCTCGTATGTTGCTTCAACAGCACTAATCAAACTTGAGGGCATAAGGAATCTGTATAAACCAGCACCACCGATTACATCAGTACCTACGTTGAGAATATCAGAAAAGTTATTGAGCCAAAAATCTCCAGGCACAATATCTAAATTGTCATTTACATTGTATTTAGGTTTTGCAATATAAGACCTTCCTGGGGCACTTTGCTGAATATATGGCAAGGCAAAAGCGCGGACTGTCTTACCATAAGGCAATCCTTGAGAACTTTGAAGATATTCTGAAAACTCTTCATCTCCCAGAGTAGCTATGGAAAGATTACACTGCGGGTCGAAATCTATCAATAGTACTTTCTTATTCTTTGCAGCTAAGGAAGTTGCTAAGTTCCAAATTGTAGTGGTTTTACCAACTCCACCTTTATTATTAAACAGTGCAATCACTTTAGCCATTGGTTTCTCCTTGTATCTTAGCCAGTAGGTTATTTGTCTTCGTTGAAAAACTGGACCAGATTGTAGTTGCTTAATTGGAAGTGGAAATTTTGAATATCTTTTCCTCCAATTTGAAACAGCAGCAGGACTAACATTTGCCATTTTTGCTATTTCATACAACCCAATTAAGTCATCATCGTTCATTGTTCTTGAGTCTTATGAGTTTCAATGTTTATATTGTGAACTAAATTCACAAGCTTGTCAAGCAATATGTGAATAAAATTCACAGACCCTTGTTATCTTTATTGCTGAAATTTGTGAAAAGAAGACTCTGCAAGAATTTACGGTGAGTTTAAGTATTGCCTATTCCACTTTAATTCGATATAAAAGGGGCGATCGCCCAAGGTTCAAAAGTAAAAACAAATTTCATCCTGATTTCATAATCTTGTGTAAAGCTAAATCTGCAAGCATTACAACCTCAGATATATGAAACTAAAACCTCACACATTGACAATAGTTGCCTTAACCGCAGCAATCGCCGTTGGTACATGGCAGTCCTCTGCTCAAATGGACAAGCAAATGGGCAAGATGAATCACAACATGAGTGGAATGTCGATGGAACTGGGCAAAGCCGATGCTAACCTTGACCTGCGCTTTATTGACGGTATGATGCCTCACCACCAAGGAGCGATCGCAATGGCAAAAGAAGCATTCCAAAAATCCAAGCGACCAGAGATTAAAAAACTCGCACAGGAAATAATTAAAGCTCAAGAAACCGAAATTGCCCAGATGCAAAAATGGCGTAAGGCATGGTATCCAAATGTCAGCAGCACCCCAATGGCATGGAATTCAGAAATGGGACATATGATGACGATGACAGATGCTCAAAAAGACGGACTGATGATGAAGATGGCTTTGGGAACCGCCGATACCAACTTCGATCTACGCTTTATCAATGCCATGATTCCCCACCACGAAGGCGCATTAATGATGGCAATGGAAGTTCAAAGTAAAACCAAGCGCCCCGAAATAAAGAAACTAGCTCAAGACATTCTCTCTTCTCAGAAAGCAGAAATCACTCAAATGCAACAGTGGCGTAAAGCTTGGTACGGGAAATAGTCAACTGTAAACCATAATTTGAGAGAAAATTATATGCCACGTAATCTAGTTTCAGTTGTTATCTCTAGCTTTCTTATCCTCTCGATCCCAACTGGCGTTCTTGCCCACGGCGGACATGGTGATGAGTTCAAAGGTGGCGATACTCAACCCAAAGATGCAATTCAAGTGGATGAGAATGCCGCCAAACAGATTGGGATTAAAGTAGAAACTGTCACCAGTCGGCAATTAGAGCTTGGCATTAAAACCAATGGGAAAATAGAAGCGATAAGCGATCGCAAAGTCGAAATCACCACGCCAATCAAAGGGCAAATTACTCAACTATTAGTTAAACTTGGCGATCGCATCCAAGCAGGACAAACCGTAGCCATTCTGTCCAGTCCAGAAATTGCCGAACTGCGAGTTACTTCCTTTGAAAAAAGAGCAGAAGCTGACGGCAACATTAGGGAAGCACAAGCCAACCTGACTTTGGCACTCCAAAACTACGATCGCAGCCAACAAATCGCCGATGCCGAAATTAAGCAGGCACAGGTGGAGCTAAAGCTAGATCTAGAACGCTTAGACCGCGATCGAGAACTCTTAGCTAGAGGAGCAATTCCCAGCCGTCAAGTGATGGAATCGGAGGCAAAATTATCTTCAGCCAAAGCATCTCTGACAAAAGCTGAGAGCAAACTAGAGGTATTAAAATCTGATGCCGAAGTGAAACGGGCTAAATCAGCATTGCAGGTGGCGAGAGAACGGATGCAACTGAGTAGTTCCAGTTACAACGCCCGACTGAATCAACTGGGTACGAACGCCAATCCCGATGGCACGATCGCCATTACATCACCAATTACAGGTACAGTCTCCGAACTGAAAGCCACCTTAGCAGAATCAGGAGAAGATGCGGGAAAGCCTATCATGACCATTGTAAATAGCGATCGCCTCCTAGCAACTGCCAATATCTACGAAAAAGACCTAAGCAAAATTAAAATCGGTCAACGGGTGCGAGTTACAGCCGCAGGACGTAAATTTACAGGTAAAGTCAGAACCATCGGTGCAGTAGTAAATGGAGAGACTCGTGTTGTGCCTGTACAAGCAGAAATTGAAAATCCAGATCGCACTCTCACCGTGGGAATGTTTGCAGAGTTAGAAGTTCTCACGGAAAAATCCTCTGATTCAGTAGTGGCAATTCCATCGACAGCAGTAGTGGAAGCAAACGGTAAAAATCTGGTATTTGTGCAAAATGGTAATACTTTTCAACCTGTAGAAGTAACTTTAGGCAGAACTTCTGGAGATTTTGTCGAAGTTGATAACGGTTTATTTGCAGGAGATGCGATCGCCACCCAAAGAGCTACCCAACTTTATGCCCAATCATTAAGAGGTGGCAGTAAACCCACCGAATCTGAACCCAAGCCCGAACAAGTCAAAGAATCTAGTTTCCCCTTGTGGACAATGCTTTTAGCGGGAGCAATAGGCGGTGGTGGAATTGTGGCTACGGCATTTTGGCTAGGACGGCGATCGGGTACAAAAATAGTGATCTTGCGTGAGCCTTCTAGTACATCTGACCTTGTTGACCATTAGACACAGAACTATTAGCGCAGGTTATACTTTTAATTATTCAGTTAGCAATGAGGTTTTTATGCAAATTACGTTAACAGTTCCTTCAGAAGCATTAGCTGAATCAATCCACTCGTTGAGTCTTGACGAAAAAATCACTCTGCGCCAGATGCTAGACAAAGAAATCCCTGAAAATCCTTCAAGTCAAGGCACGTTATCCCATGAAAACCCTTGGTTGGGAATTTTTGCAGAAGAGAGTGAAATAATGACAGATATCTCTAACGAGGCTTTTGAGAATCGTAAATCTTTTGTATAGGTGTCTTTAAGTTGAGTAAGTCATTACTAGATACAGATATTATTTCAGAAATTCTTAAGGGCATCGATCCAAATATTCGGGCAAAAGCGATCGCCTATAGAAGTCAGTTTGGTTTTTACACAACTTCAGTTATTTCGGTGATGGAGATTGTCGAAGGTTGGCACAGACGGCAGAATGAAGCACGGATCAAACAATTTTTAGGCACTTTATCTACAGAAGAAGTTTTACCAATGACTTTAGCCGATGCAGCTTTAGCAGGTAGAATTTATGCAGATTTAGAACGTACTGGACAGAGAATTGGTTATCCCGACTGTATCATTGGGGCGATCGCTATCAGTAATAAAATTACTCTAGTAACAGGAAATACTGCTCACTATCAACGTATTCAAAATTTTGGCTATAGTTTACTCCTTAATAATTGGCGATGACTTCGCAAGAACTTGTTTTACCTTCTCGATAATTTCATCGTGGTAGTCTTCATTGGATACGGATATGCTGCTATAAAACTATCCTGTACCTATAAAATTTCATCCTGATTTCATAATCTCATGGCAGAGTAGGCAATATAAAGCCTAAAGTACCTGAAATTATGCTCAATGCCGTTGTCAAATGGTCGATCGCCCAGCGCTGGTTGGTAGTAATCGCCTCAATCCTAATCAGCCTTTGGGGATTTCGGGTACTTACGCAAATGCCTTTAGATGTGTTTCCCAACTTCGCACCGCCACAGGTAGAGATTCAAACCGAAGCTTCTGGTCTTGCCCCCGAAGAAGTGGAATCCTTAGTGACTAGACCAATTGAAAGTGCAATTAACGGCACACCGGGCGTAGAAAAAGTGCGATCAGCTTCGGCAGTCGGTATTTCAGTCGTAAAAGTGATTTTTACTTGGGATACAGACATTTATAGAGCTAGGCAACTGGTAACAGAACGGCTGCAACAGGCACAAAGTCAATTGCCCAAAGGCGTGGGCATACCACAGATTTCTCCTGTTAGTTCTCCCATTGGGGCGATCGCTAAATATGCTTTTACTATTGAGGAAGGTGGCAAGACAGATCTCATGGAAGTACGGCGGATTGTGGATTGGCAGGTGAAAAATCGACTTTTAGCAGTGCCGGGTGTAACTCAAGTAGTGATTTTTGGTGGTGATATTCGGCAGTATCAGGTGCTAGTCGATCCAGCTAGACTGCAACAATACGATGTCAGTTTATCCGAAGTGACTGAAGCCGCTAGAAAAGCGAATGTGAACGCCGCAGGAGGCTTCTTAATCACTCCAGATCGAGAACTGTTAATGCGGGGGATTGGCAGAATTGAATCAGCAGAACAACTTCAGCAGTCGGTAATTAAATCCAAAAAAGGCGTGCCGATTTTGTTAGGACAAGTTGCTGATGTCAAAATTGGTGCAGAACTGAAGCGGGGTGATGGCATTGTTAATGGGAAAAGGGCAGTTGTAGTAATCGTAAACAAGCAACCGATCGCTGATACTCCCACCGTGACCAAAGGCGTAGAAATGGCGATCGCCGAAATTAAGCAAGGATTACCCAGCGATATCAAAGTCGAAAATACTTTCCGTCAAGCCGAATTTATCGAAGCATCTCTTAAGAATGTAGAAGAAGCATTACGAGATGGCATGATCATCGTATCCGTGGTATTGATTCTATTCTTAATGAACTGGCGCACCGTAATCATCAGTCTGAGCGCATTACCAATCTCACTTTTAATGGGGATGATGGTATTGTCATGGACAGGGCAGGGCATCAATACCATGACTTTAGGCGGGTTAGCCGTAGCGATCGGTTCAGTAGTAGATGATGCGATCGTGGATATGGAAAATGTCTATCGCCGTCTGCGAGAGAATCAATTAGCAGGAAGCCATACACCACCTTTGGAAGTAGTTTTTAATGGCTCTGTGGAAGTCCGAGTCAGCGTTCTCTTTTCTACGGTAATCATTGCTGTGGTCTTCGCTCCGATCTTTGCTCTGTCGGGTGTGGAAGGGCGGATTTTTACACCGATGGGGGTGGCATATTTGCTTTCGATTGTTGCTTCTACTTTGGTAGCCCTAACCTTAACTCCTGCCCTCTGTGCCTTACTTCTGGTCAATCGCCCCTTACCACCTGATGAAACTTGGCTGGCACATAAATCCCAACAAATCTATCGTCCTGCTTTAACTTTTGCGATTCGCCGTCCCAATATTATTTTAGGAATAGCGATCGCCGCTTTTATTGCTTCTGGAATTATTCTGCCGTCATTAGGAAGAGTATTTTTACCCGAATTTCAAGAGCGATCGCTGGTAGTTTCCACAGTTCTCTATCCGGGTGTTTCGCTAGAGACGACAAACCAAGCAAACTTAGCACTCCAAACCAGCCTAAAAGCCAATCCACATTTTAATTCTCTGCAACTGCGATCGGGACGTGCGCCGGGGGATAGCGATGTGGGCGGCGTAAACTTTGCCGAACTAGATGTGGAATTGAGCGAAGAAGGGATTAAAAAACGAGAAGAGAGTATTGAAATTTTGCGTAAAGAATTTGCTAAAATCCCCGGTGTTGCAGTAAATATTGGCGGCTTTATTTCCCACCGCCTGGATGAAGTGCTATCAGGAGTCAGAAGTGCGATCGCAGTCAAGATTTTTGGCTCCGATTTAGATCAATTGCGAAATTTAGGACAACAAGTACAAGCTGCCATGAGTGGGATCGGTGGTGTAGTCGATCTCCAAGTGGAACCCCAAGTGCCAATCAAACAGCTACAGATTCGCTTCGATCGCGCGGCTGCCTCTCGGTATGGATTACGAGTCGGAGATTTAGCAGAAACCATCGAAACTGCCCTCAATGGTAATATCGTTTCTCAGGTTTTAGAACAACAGCAGGTATTTGACCTAGTTGTATGGCTAAAAGAAGACTCGCGCAACAATCTGGAAACCATTAGCAATCTCTTAGTAGATGTGCCTGAAGGTAAAAAAGTCCCACTCTCTCAAGTGGCAAAAGTTGCCTTCGGAACGGGACCCAATACCATCAATCGGGAGAATGTCTCACGGCTAATTGTGGTGTCAGCCAATGTGAATGGAAGAGATTTAGGCTCGGTGATTACCGATATCCGCGATCGCATTAAAACTCAAGTGCAACTACCTTCTGGCTACTACATTCAATATGGCGGACAGTTTGAATCCCAAGAACGAGCGACTGAGACTTTACTAATTGCTGGAGCGATCGCCTTTGCTGCCATTACCATTTTGATTTACTTTGCGGTCAAATCCATTCCTGCCACGATCATGATTATGATTAACCTTCCCCTTGCTCTTGTCGGTGGCGTGATCTCGGTAGCTCTTGGCGGTGGGATTATCTCGGTTGCTTCAATGGTCGGATTTATTACGCTTTTCGGAGTCGCTACCCGCAATGGTTTACTTTTAGTGGATAACTACAACACCAAGTTAGCAAAAGGTATTCCACTCCAAACAGTTCTATTAGAGGGTTCCCTTGAGCGTTTAGTTGCGATTCTGATGACTGCTCTCTCTTCTGCTTTAGGTATGGTTCCCTTGGTAATTGGCACTGGTGCGGGTAAAGAAATCTTGCAACCTCTAGCAGTTGTGGTTTTGGGTGGATTATTTACTTCTACAGCCTTGACTTTATTAGTATTGCCAGCTTTATATTCCATGTTTGGTAAATATATAATTCCTAAGAAATTAGAACTGATCCCAGAAGATAATTTCTTAGAGATCGAAAAAAGCTATTTGTAGTAAATTTCATCCTGATTTCATAATTGTGTGTCAACCTTGAAGAGCAATATTAGGATTAACCCATGCACAATATCTCCAAAGCCTTGCTAGTCATTACTATTCTAGGATTCTCTAGCCCAGTATTAGCATCCATCTCCACACCCCAAATCATCGCTAAAGCAGAAGCTAAAAATGGTGGTCAAGTTGTAGAAGTCCAAGGCTATCATTTAGAGTTCGTGCCAGAGAAAACTGACAAGGGCGCACATCTCGATTTCTATCTGCAAAAAGGTGATAACCATTCTTCTGTAGGTAATGCAAATGTAAAAGCTGAAGTAACCATGCCTGATGGTAAAAAGCAAACTCTAGCCCTCAAGTACGATCCCAAGGAAAAGCACTATACAGCCTTGCTGGAGACTAAAGCTACAGGAGATTTTAAGGTAGTAATTCTCTCTGAAATCGCTGGTAAGAAGGTGAATGGAAGGTTTAGTTTCAAACGCTAAATTTTAGGCTTCTATCTTCTAAACTTAAGACTAAACTTAGAATCAAACTAAATGACCCATTCCCATAGCCACGAACCCCCCAAGAGCTTCAGTCGGGCTTTTGCCGTTAGTATTGCCCTCAATACTGGATTTGTCATAGTTGAAGTCAGTTATGGAATTCTCGCTAATTCTTTAGCATTAATTGCCGATGCTGGTCATAATCTCAGTGATGTTTTAGGGTTGCTAATGGCTTGGGGAGCAAGTTTATTGGTACGCCGTTTACCCACACCCCGTAGAACTTTTGGACTTAAGCGATCGTCAATCTTAGCCGCACTTTTGAATGCCTGTTTTTTGCTAATCGTATCGGGTGGCGTGGCATGGGAAGCAATTCAGCGACTACGGGAACCATCGGCTGTAGTCGGAGGGACTGTAATTATCGTGGCATTGGTGGGAACTGTAATTAATTCCATCAGTGCTGCTATGTTTTTTATCGGACGCAAAGGCGATCTAAATATTCGGGGGCATTTCTGCATTTAGCGGCGGATGCAGTTGTATCACTGGGTGTTGTGGTATCTGGAATATTGATTATCTTTACTAAATGGAACTGGATTGACCCAGTGATGAGTTTAATCGTGATTGCGGTAATTATCTCTAGCACATGGCAATTGTTTCAAGAATCTGTGAATTTGATATTGGATGCCGTACCAGATGCGATCGCTCCTCTAGAAGTTCGTGAGTATCTGGGGCAACTACAAGGTGTAAGTGAGGTTCACGATTTGCATATCTGGGCAATGAGTACCACTGAGATTTGTCTCACAGTGCATTTAGTGATGCCTAAAGGACATCCGGGAGATGAGTTTTTACAAGAAGTTAGTCATGAATTGCACGATCGCTTTGACATCGAACATCCCACCATTCAGGTCGAACTAGGCGACTCAGATCGTGCTTGCCATTTAGCTCCTGACAATGTAGTGTAATCGAAATTTTGATTTCTATGAATCGCTTAACATTCTTTCAAAGCTTAAGAAATTCAACCTTTGCCAGACTTTACCTTGCTCAAACCATTAGCTTATTTGGTGATGCTCTAACATGGTTGGGGTTGGCTCTACTAGCTTATGAATTAGCAGGAAAAGATAGTGCTGTAGTCCTTTCTGTAGCATTAACCTTGCGGGTAACAGCTTTTGTCATTCTCTCACCAATTGCAGGTGCGATCGCCGATCGCCTAGATCGTAAATTAATCTTAGTTATCACTCACATTGCCCGAATGCTAATTGTGGGAACTATGCCCTTTGTAAATGCAGTTTGGCAGATTTATGTTCTAGTCTTTGCCCTAAATGTATTCAATGCCTTCTTTACCCCAACTTATCAAGCCACGATTCCCTTAGTTACAGGTAAAGCTGAATATGCAGGTGCGATCGCTCTCTCTGCGGCAACTTATCAACTATTAGGCGTTTTAGGTCCCGGCATTGCTGGTAGTGTGTCGGCATGGATTGGATCGAGACAGGTATTTTTCCTAGATGCAATTTCTTTTTTAATCGCCGCAGTTCTAATATTTACACTTCCCAGTCAACTTAGAGTCGAGCAAAAAGAGAATTCAGAAGAATCTACAACGGGAGCGATCGCTAAAATTATTAGTGATGTCAAAGAGGGCACGACAAGGTTATTTGCTAATTCTTTTATTCGCTATGCCCTCTTCCTTCAACTTGTAGCATCGATCGCTGGGGCGCAGATTTTAGTAAATACCGTTGGCTATATCAAAGGAACCCTCAAACTGAGCAATTTAGAATATGGCTGGGTGATGGCGGCTTTTGGGATTGGGGCAACTATAGCGGCGGTAACTGTGGGAGCGATTGGTAAAAAATGGGAACGCACGGCGATCGTTCTGTTTGGGGCGATTTTAATTACTTTAGCGATTTTACCTGCCAATTATGTAAGCTTAGTTCCCTTAATGTTGTTGTGGGCGATCGCAGGAATGGGACAAGTTTTCGTAAATCTACCAACTCAGACTCTCATCGCCGATCAAATTCCTTCTAACTTTCAAGGGCGGGTCTATGGCGCACATTTTGCTTGGAGTCATCTCTGGTGGGCAGTTTCTTATCCGATCGCAGGTTGGTTGGGCAGCCAAGGTAGTATGTCTTTCCTCTATGGAAGTCTGATCGGGTTTACCCTTCTGGCAGGAGTGCAGATATTCCTAGCTCCAAAAACTCACGAACATCAGCATGAATATTTAGACCACGCACACGAGCATTATCACGACGAGCATCATCAGCACGAACATCCAGAAGGAATCCCAGTAACCGAACCACATATTCACACACACGAGCATTTACCGATTAGTCACCGTCATGCCCATTACACCGACATCCATCATTTACATAGTCATTAGTAATTAAAGAAGGTTAACACCAAGACTGTTCTCCCGCAGGATTATGTAGTAACTCACGGATATTTGCTTCGATGACCCGATAGCCAACATTACCGTTAAGCCTTTGTCTTCCTTCATTAAAAATCAGGGTCGGGCTGACGGTGACATTATGCTCTTTTACCAACTCTGCATCTTTTGATAATTGAGCGTAGGCTTCTCCATTATCGATTATGTTTTTAATTACATCTACTGGCAGCCCTAAATCCTGAGCGATCGCAAATTGAACCTTGCGATCGCCAACATTCCTAAGTTTAGTAAAAAATTCTTTACGAAAAGTCCAAGCTGTCTTCTCTAATACCCGATCGGATTTCGGCACTAATCCTTTTACCTCTAGTAATTGCACCGCACGGAGGAATAGATGCGCTGATACTGAAGAAGCAGGAAGCTCTTGAGTCCAAATATCAGGATGCACGGAGATATGTTCAAACTTGCTAGCAGTCTCCTTAACATGATTGCTATAGCCATCTAATCCACCGCGATCGCGCCATCCATTCTCTAGTTTTTCGCGAACATTGCCAAAAACAGGAACGAAGTGATAATCGATTTCGATATTATCAGGGAAAGCCGCCTTCAACTCTTCCAAGCGAATTTGAGCAATGTAAGCCCAAACGCAAAGAATGTCTGAAAAATAGAAAATACGAATTGGTTTCATGATGTCTATTTTCTTTGATTATAAGGAAGTTTCGCCAAAAGCAACCCCATAACGCAGGTATTGGTGACACCTGCAAATACCAAGCCGCAGCCCACAAATCCACTCAATAGTAAGAACCAAGGTGATACAAATGCACCTAATCCAGTTCCGATCGCCACAAGCGAGCCAGCCACAATTTGAATCTGTCTGAATAAACTAATTGGCGCATTTCGATCGCCCTGCGTCTTCAATCCTGCGGCTTTCCAACTGATTAAACCACCTTTGAGTTGAGCAACATTGGTAAATCCACTATCTAAAAGCTTTTGTAATGCTTGATTGGAACGCATTCCAGATTGGCAGTAGATAACTAGAGGTTTATCACCAATTTGAGAAATTTGATTTGGCTCAAAAGCTGACAAAGGCATAGAGATAGAACTAGCAATATGTTCACTCTCATATTCACCTGATTCGCGTACATCCAGTAGAACAACTTCTTGTAAATTTAGTTGTTGGTTTAGGGCTAAAGCCTCAACTTCTAGTGATTGCGATAAATTTAATTGTGCAGTCATGTAATTTTTTAAATAAAAACTCTTGATTAACTATATCACTATATAGTAATATTTAATTGTAAAAACCTTTTGTACTTACCTTGATGATCGCAATTTCTCCTAGAGCTTTAGAACAAGTTGCCGACTATTTCAAAGTATTATCTGAGACTAGCCGCTTGCAATTGTTATGTTGTCTCAAATCTGGCTCTAAAAATGTCAGCGAAATTATGTCCGCGACCGAGCTAGGACAAGCCAATGTATCCAAGCATTTGAAAATATTAACTCAAGCAGGAATTGTTTCTCGTAAGCCTTTAGGAGTAAGCGTGTATTATGAAATTGCCGACCCGATGATTTTTAACCTATGCGAACTTGTCTGCGATCGCCTATCTATCAACCTAGAAGCACAATCGCAGGAACTAAATCAATTAGAGTCTTGGCACAAGATCATTTAGAACTAAAGTTCTTGGTCAGTCCACGATTTTGGGTCTTCTAATGGTTCCATATGAGTGAAAACATGGATATTTGGGATAGCTTTACAAATCGCCGATTCAATCTCTTCACACAAATCATGCCCCTGTTGCACAGTCCATTCTCCCGGCACTAAAATATGGAAAGATATAAATCGTCTCGTCCCTGCCATTCTGGTACGGATAGCATGAAACTGAACTTTCTGGCGATCGTAGGGAATCAGAATCTCACTAATAATATTTCTCTCTGCTAAGGGAATAGAAGCATCTAAAAGTGCCGATCCGCTCTCCTGAATAAGTTTTACCCCAGTCCAAACAATATTTACCGCAACTAATAGTGCAATCAAAGGGTCGAGGATGAGCCAGCCTGTTAATGAAACCAATAATATTCCTACTACTACGCCTACGGAAGTCCAGACATCGGTTATGAGATGGTGAGCGTCTGCGCGTAGGGTGATTGAGTGCAAGCGTTTCCCAGCCCTAAGTAAAACTATGCCAAGTCCTCCATTTATCGCTGATGCAACTACTGAAAGTGCTAACCCTATGCCAACCTGTTCGAGGGGTTGAGGATTTAGCAATCTGGGTATAGCGGCGATCGCAATACTGACAGCAGCAACTAAAATCAAGGCACCTTCAAATCCACTAGAAAAATATTCAGCTTTGGAATGCCCAAATGTATGTTCTTCATCGGGAGGTTTAGCGGCAATGGTTAACGCCCACACTGCAAATATGGCTGCCACTAGGTTAACTCCTGATTCAAGGGCATCGGACAGAAATCCTACGGAACCAGTTAAAAAATATGCCGCAGATTTCAAAGCGATTGTTAGAATTGCCGCCCCAATGGAGAGAAAAGCATAAAAACGGGCAGATTTAGTTTTCTTCATTAAATTTACTATGGTGCTAAATCATCAAGATTAGATATTGCTTTTGGGACAAGTGAATTGGCAAGAATACTGATTAATTACGATTCTAATCTCAAGACTATTGCTGTTAACATCTCAGAAAAATTCCCACACTCATTAATGATTAAACTTTTGGATCAGAGCTAATGTTTGCTGATAGCTATCCGTATCACCATTTTGCTTAAGTAAATTGGCAGCTTTTTGTAAATCAGCGATCGCTCTACTCTTATTTCCCATGTTGTAGAACAAAATCCCCCGATTACCATAGGCATCTGCCATATCAGGCTTTAACTGAATTGCTTGGGTGTAATCATTGATTGCCGATTGTTTATCATCTGAAAAATCTCTAACCTTGCCTCGATTAAAATAAGCATCAGGATATTTAGAATCAATGGCGATCGCTTTATTTAAATCAGTCAGAGCTTTGACTAAATCTCCAGTGATCCCATAAGCCACCCCCCGATCGTTGTATGCCTTTGCATATTTAGGATTAGCTTGTATTGCGAGCGTAAAATCTGAAATCGCACCTACAAAATCTTCTAAATGAGTCCGAACTTCACCTCTGGTATAAAGAGCCAAGGTATTTTTAGGATCGATCTCTAATATTTGATTAAAATCAGAGATCGCACTGGAGAAATCTGCTAAATCATGCAGAGTCAAACCTCGTTGAAAATATGCCTCAATAAACTTTGGATCGGCTTCAATAGCTTTGGTAAAATCGGCGATCGCTCCACGATAATCCTTACGCTGCAACTTTTCTGTACCCAGTTTCAGCAACTCGCGATCTGAAGCATAGACTTTAGGCACAGATAGACAAAAACCAAAGAAAGCGATCGTTACAACAGTAATGCAACCTTTGACAAAATTCATCCTACAACCTCAATTAGTGCTAACTCTATTGTGAACTACTGCACCACAATTCAATTATTCATAGTTCTGCTATGGTGAGAATGAAAATCACTATGAAAAAATCAAGGTAATTAATGGCAGCCAAGAAGACGATCGAGCAAACTACTGATATACCTACTTGTGACACCCACATGGTACATCTTGCCAGCGTGACTCAAGGCAAGCAGCAAATCCTAGCTATGAATAAAGCCCAAGAAATGTCAGAATTTTTTGGAATTCTTGCCGATCCCAATCGTTTAAGGCTGCTATCAATCCTTGTTGGACAGGAAATGTGTGTATGCGATCTAGCTGCTATTCTGCAAATGACTGAATCTGCCGTATCTCATCAACTAAAAGCCCTACGCTCCATGCACTTAGTCAACTATCGCCGCGAGGGACGCAATATCTACTACAGTCTTGCTGACAGCCACATTGTCAATCTCTATCGAGAAGTTGCCGAGCATTTGAATGAACCTAAAGCCTAAAAATTATTAGATCAAGCCTTGCGTTTTAAGCTATTTTAATGCAAATATATGAACAACATTTCATGTATTCAATAATATGTCTAAAAATAGCGGATGTTGCGGCGATGATGACCAAGAACTTCAGATCAGCCACGATCGCGAAGAAGGAGATGATCACGATCACGGGCATGGTGATGAAGAATTTGACCTCAAGCGAGAAGTAATTCCCGTGGTTGCTGTAGTGGGACTGTTCGCCATTGGTGCGATTTACAACACGCCATTACATAATACTCCTTACGCTTTTGCCGAATATTTAGTCCTAATACCTGCCTATCTTCTGAGTGGTTGGAATGTCCTGACGATCGCAGGTAAGAATATTCTTAAAGGTAAAGTTTTTGATGAGAACTTCCTAATGACTATTGCCACATTGGGAGCGATCGCTATTCATCAGTTACCTGAAGCTGTGGGCGTGATGCTGTTTTACAAAGTAGGTGAACTATTCCAAGACTACGCCGTAGGTAGCTCCAAGCGATCAATTAAGGCTGTACTAGAAATTCGTCCTGACTATGCCAATCTTAAAGTGAATGGTATGGTCACTAAGACCGATCCGAGTAAAGTCCAAATCGGAGATATGATCACAGTTACAGCAGGAGAAAAGATTCCCCTCGATGGCACAATCCTTGTTGGAACCTCTCAAGTGGATACTTCAGCACTCACAGGTGAATCAGTGCCACGTTCGGTAAAAGTCGGCGATGTCGCCCTAGCAGGAACGATTAATAAAACTGGGATTTTAGATATTCAAGTCACTAAGCTATTTGGAGAATCTTCGATCGCTAAAATTCTCGACCTAGTGGAAAATGCCAGTAGTAAGAAGGCTGAAACCGAGAAACTCATTACCAGATTTGCCAAGATTTATACGCCAATTGTGGTGTTTGTGTCGCTAGCGATCGCTATTATTCCACCTTTAGTTATTCCTGATGCGACTTCGGCAGAATGGGTATATCGAGCATTGGTAATTTTGGTGATTTCCTGTCCCTGTGGATTAGTGATTAGCATTCCTCTGGGCTATTTTGGCGGGATTGGTGGGGCGGCAAAGCGTGGAATTTTAATCAAGGGTTCCATGTTTTTGGATGTATTGAATGATGTCACCACCGTGGTTTCAGATAAGACTGGAACGCTAACTAAAGGAACCTTCCAAGTGACGCAGATTATGCCCCAAGATGGATTCACAAAAGATGAATTATTGGCGATCGCTGCCCATATCGAAGCCCAGTCTACTCATCCGATTGCTTTATCTATTAAAGAAGCATTTAAAGGAGAACTCGATCTAAACAAAGTCACAAACTATGAAGAAATTGCGGGGCATGGCATTCGGGCGATGGTGGGAAGCCAAATGGTAATTGCTGGGAACGATCGCCTGCTCCATCGAGAGAATATTGCCCACGATACCTGTAAAGTCTCTGGTAGCGTAGTTCATCTTGCCGTAAATGCTAAATATGCGGGTTACATTATCATCGCTGATGAGCTTAAAGAAGATGCAATCAAGGCAGTACAAGCCCTGCATCAGTTAGGTATCAAAGAGGTGATTATGCTCTCTGGTGACAATCAAGGCGTAGCGGCGGATATCTCTGGCAGGTTAGGACTCGATTCCTATATTGCCGAACTCTTACCTGAAGGGAAAGTAGCAGCATTAGAGCAGATTCTCAGTAAATTGGCTAAAAAAGAGAAGCTGATCTATGTGGGCGATGGGATTAATGATTCGCCTGTACTGGCAAGGGCAGATGTGGGGATGGCTATGGGTGGTTTGGGTTCTGATGCGGCGATCGAGACGGCGGATGTGGTGATTATGAATGATTCCCCTGCCAAGATTGCTGAAGCGATTCAAATTGCCCGTAAAACTCATAGGATTGTCTGGCAAAATATTATCTTCGCTTTGGCTGTCAAGGCAGTCTTCCTTGTGTTGGGAGCTTTGGGTGTGGCTAGTATGTGGGAAGCCGTTTTTGCCGATGTGGGTGTAGCTCTAGCTGCGATCGCCAATGCCACTAGAGTTCTAAAATAAAGTTCATCCAATTTAATCTAATTTATTTAGGAGTAATCCTAATTCAACGTGAGTTCGGGTTAAGGAGAGGGAACAAAAGTAGCATTAATATTCAAAGAAGGCTTGTTTGGCTGGAGACAATAAGCAATCAAACCAGCCACAGCCAGAAGATTAACCATAAAATTAACAGGAGATCGGTGGCGAGAATGCTCAATCTGAGAGATATTTTTCAACTGGTCAATAACAGATTCAACAATGGCACGCTTACGGAGCAAGAGCCTATCGCCAAGACACATTAAGCGATTCTTCATATTGGACTTAAACTTGGTAATTAGTTGGAGACGGGAAGATTTAAGTAAGGTTTTAGCTAAGGGAGCCGAGATGTAACCTTTATCAGCAAATACTTTACCGAATAAATGGCGAAGAAGCTCAGGGACTGGCTTGCGGTCATCAGTATTACCAGGGGTGACTGTAATGTTAAGCAACTCACCACAATCATTTACGACCAGATGTAACTTAAACCCAAAGAACCAATCAACAGAGGTTTTACCTCTTGCTGCCATATCCTTAAAGACTCTATGTTGGGGAATACGGCGATTATGGCAGACTTTTAGGCTAGTCGAATCCATAAATGAAATTCCTGTACATTGACCAAAATTACTGTGCAGGTATCCTGATAGAGCCAATATTGTTGACGGTATCCACTCTACAAATCTTTGATAGCTAACGAGTTTAGGAAAGTATGATTGCCAGTATGCACACACTTGTTTTAGGTAGTATGCCTTAAAGTTTCGATACTGTGAGGTATGAAAACTGATCTGGATCGTCATGATTTCACTCAGACTTAGTTGCTTTGTCCGCAAACGGTGGCGCATTCCACTACTCAATAATTTTTGATCATACGCACTCTCAAATTTTTGGCAAAAGTCATCAACCGAACAAAATAATTCTTCTAAACTATTCATAGGACTTGCAGGTTACTAATTGGGTAGATTCTTTTAGCTTACTTGCTTAGTCTTTCCTAATTTCTTTATCCCGAACTCACGTTAATTCAGAACCAAAAATATCTTCCACAATCAACGAAGCTGTTCAAAAAGCTTGACAGCGAATGCGATCGCTAAATACCGCAACGATCATTTAGGAAATTTTCTATATTTTATCGCTATGTTTCTCACTATTCTTTCACTTTTAGCTCATTTTCTTTTCATTTCTATTAATAGCTAGAGATTAATCTTTCGATCGTAAATATAATCTTTCCGAGTTCTTGACTTTTCCTAACTAGAATTAAAGCCTCGATCAATTTATTCCTAACAGATTTAATCATTCTATGAATATCAATCGCCGTCAGCTTCTATTAGGTTTAGGTGGGTTAGGTTTCTTAGGGAGTGGATTACTCCCACTATTTTCATTTGGACAAAACTCATCTGAGCCAATTTTACGATTTGCCGCGATCGCCGATACGGGCATGGGTGATGATGGACAGTATGCTGTTGCCAATGCCATGAATACTTATTACCAGCAAAAGCCTTTTCCGATGGTAGTTCTAGCGGGAGATAACATCTATGGCTCTGGGGATATTGGGAGAGTAGAAGAGGTGTTTGAGAAGCCCTACGCACCACTTTTACAGAAAGGTGTAAAGTTTCATGCAGTTTTAGGCAACCATGATGTCTTAACTAATGATGGGGTAGATGAAGTGAAGTATGCACCTTTCAATATGAGTGACAATCGCTTTTATACATTTCGGCAGCGCAATGTCGATTTTTTTGCCCTAGATACCAACATCACTGGCACTTGGTCAATTCAACTAGATTGGTTGGCAAAATCCCTAGCCGAGAGCAAAGCCCCTTGGAAAATTGTATTTGGGCATCATCCTATTTATTCGTCAGGAATGCATGGCGGGAATAAGGATTTAGCACGCGACTTACCAACCCTATTTGCTAAGTATGGGGTACAGCTATATCTGTGTGGACACGACCATAATTATGAGCGATCGCAAAATCTAAACGGAACAACCTATATCGTGCATGGAGCGGGTGCTAATACTCGGTCTGTGGGCAAATCAGATTTTACGGCATATTCGGAGGCAAAATTAAGTTTTGTGGTGATAGAGGTTGCGGCTAAAGAGATTCGGACTGAAGCGATCGGCATTGATGGGAAGGTATTTGATCGCTCTGTAATCCCTCTTAAATCAGCATCTGTGTAGGATATTATGAGAATTCTTATAGTTGAAGACGACGATCGCATTGCCAAGCCCCTGATGGAAGACTTAAAACATCAAGGCTATGCCGTGGACTTTGCCCGTGATGGCTTAGAGGGATGGGAATATGCTCAGGCTGCGAATTATGACCTAATTTTGCTAGATGTGATGCTGCCGAAAATGGATGGAATTACGCTCTGCAAAAGACTACGAGCCGCCAGATTTAGTACACCGATTTTAATGCTCACGGCTAGAGACACGATCAGTGACAAGGTGACAGGACTGGATGCTGGAGCCGATGACTATTTAATCAAACCCTTTGACTTAGAAGAACTATCCGCAAGAGTTCGGGCATTAGCGCGCCGTAACACCGAAGTTAAACCTTTAGTATTAAGTCATGAAGATTTAGAACTAAATCCTGCCACGCATACAGCGAAGTATGGAGATGTGCCTGTAATCCTTACTCCCAGAGAATACGGTATTTTAGAATGCTTTCTCCATCGTCCCCAGCAGGTGTTAACGCGATCGCAAATCTTGGAGAAATTATGGGAGTTCGACTCTAATTCTGGCGAAGAAACGATAAAGACTCACATCACCAACCTTAGAAAGAAGCTAAAGGCAGCAGGAGCAAAGTAAAACTTTATCGAAACTGTGTATGGTATCGGTTATCGTTTGTGTGGGTTGTAAATTTGGCTCTTCTGGGTTTAAGATGAATTCTGGAAACTTCACCAAGACTCGACAACGACTACTGCTCTCCTATTTGGGAGTATTAGCATCGGTATTAACTGTATTTGCGATCGCCGTCCGCATAGTTTATCTTCGCAGCCTCCACAATCAAATTATCGAGAGTCTTACCCTATTGGCAAAATCAGCCGCTAATGATTCCAAATTGGCAAATGGTAAGTTCAAGTTAGATAATGATGGAGACATAATTGTTCGCAATGAAACTATTCAGTGGTTTAATCCACAACAGCAGTTAGTCAGTACCCACGGTAAGCTCAAGGTTTCTCTACCACTCGAAATCAATAGTGAGATTACCCAAATCCAATCAGGAAATCCCCGCATTATGTCGTTAACATTGCCAATTTTGGGCAAAAATAGCCAGCAGTTAATGGGTTATATCAGAACCAGTCAATCTTTAGAAGAAGTGGATGAGAATATCCATAAACTAGATATAGGACTTGGTAGTGGTATTATTGTGGCTCTAATTTTAAGCACCATAGGCGGAATTTGGTTAACTAAGCAAAGCATGAAACCGATTGAAGAGAGCTTTGCCCAACTCCGACAGTTTACAGCAGATGCTTCCCATGAGTTACGAAATCCTTTAACTGCGATTAAAAGTAATGTGGCAGTAGCTTTAAAATATGCCGAAGGAATGCGTGCTTCTGATGCGGAAAAATTCGAGGCGATCGCCAGTGCCACCAGTCAAATGACCCAGCTTACCGAAGATTTATTATTACTAGCAAGAGCCGACCAAATTCCCGAACGCAACCATGAGAGCGTAAATATGTCGATAATTCTCATAGACCTAATCCATTTATACAATCCCCAGGCAGCAACGAAGCAGATTACACTGCAACTCCAATTACCAGAATCTCTACAATCTATAGACATGATTGGAGACATGAATCAATTAACTCGTTTATTCTCTAATCTGTTAACTAATGCTTTACGATATACTCCTGAACACGGAAAAGTAGAAGTGCGATTGAGAGCAATCAGCAAGTTAATCAAAGTCGATATTCAAGATACAGGAATTGGCATTGCCCCAGAACATTTAGAACTCATTTTTAATCGGTTTTGGCAAGCAGATCGAGCGCGAAGTTATGAAAAGGGAGGTTCGGGATTAGGTTTAGCAATTGCGAAGGCGATCGCTACATCTCACAATGGCAAAATTACGGTAACTAGCGAACTTAATTATGGAAGTTGCTTTACAGTTTCATTTCCCACCAGTTAGAACTTTAAGGCTTACCAATCTTCCAATAAAAGTAAACCTGTAGGTTTTCTATTAAGCTTTTGCAGCTTAGCGATCGTTTTATTGATCGTCGTTCCAAAAAAGCAAAAACTCCAGATTCAGATTTGTAGGGACGATCTCAATTTCCGAATAGCGATCGCTGCTGCTAATCCATACAATCCCACTAATACCAAAATTATCCAATCACCAATTAGCCAATTAATTCCTAAACCTTCTCCCAACCAAAAGGTACCAAAAGCAACAAGTAAAATTCCCGCACTGAGTTTGATAAAAACATCAGGAACCTTCATTAAGTGTCCATGTAAAATTGCCACCACTGCCATTGTGACCACTAATGCTAATCCTGCCCCTGCGATAGCTTCACTCCAAGCATTTGAGGCAAGCCCAAGTGTTACCACCACGATCGCCACTTCCAATCCTTCTAAAGCCGCACTTTTTAGCATGATAATAAAGTTAAAATGGCTAAACCCACGGGAGCTACGCTCCAGAATTATATCTTCGGCTTGAAGCGGATCGTCATCAACCCATCCCGCTCGTTCCCCTTTTGCTTGGCGTAATACCGATTTTTTCACCCATCCCCAACCAAACCACAGCAGCAGAATGCCAATTACAACTTGAAGTAAACGGATGGGAACAAATTGTAATCCTGTACCGAAGATTGCCGAAATTATGCCCACTGAAACTAAGCTTACAACTGTTCCCCAAATAGCCTCACGCCGATAACCAGAACGAGCGATCGCATAGGCAATAGCAGCCGTTTCAAAAAATTCTACTCCCGAACCACTCAGAGCCGCGATAAATATTCCTACATTCATTCTGCTTTCTCCAATCTTAATCTTGTTAAATTGCGCTTCAGGATCGAGATACAAGTGATCAACCATAGAAATCCTACCAAGTACCCAGCAACCACATCCGTCAGCCAATGAACTCCTAAATATAACCGACTGATGCCGATCGCTAAAATCAATATACCTGCAACACTGTAGATTCCCAAAGCAAATCGCTTAAATTCTGTAGCCAATAGATATGCTAAAAATCCATACACCACAAAGGAGCCAAGGGCATGACCACTGGGAAAACTAGAGGATGTTTCGCTAATCAACTGAGTCCATAACTGAGGGCGGACTTTTCCAAAAGCGAGTTTTAATCCGACATTTAAGGCTTCTCCTCCAATACAAGCGATCGTAAACATACCCATCTCTGCGTGCTTATACTTTCTCCACAGCCAAAATATGGTGCCAACAAAGATTCCTATAACCACTGGTGGATCAGCTAAACTGGTAATATTAAGCATTAATCTATCTAAAAACGGATTGGCAAATTGATGAATCCAGAGCAAAGCAGTCGTATCAAAACTGAATGCTTCCTTTTCCCAGACTTCTTGAAACAGCCACCCTAAAATTATTAAAAGCGAAATACATCCCAAAAAACTGATCGATACGATAGATGAGCGAATCGAAGAACTTAAGCGATAAATCCATGACTGGTCTGACTGCTTCATGTTGATAGATAAATAGTAGGGATATAGGATTCAGCATAAAGACTAACTGTCAAGAACTTAGAAAGATTTTACTGGCTTAAAAAAATCATTTTTAGGGCGATTGCCATGATTACTCCACCAAAAATTTTCTCTAAAATAGCGTTGGGAATACCTATTGCTAAGTTAGCTCCTAAGAATCCACCAACCACAAAACCTATACCGATAAAAGCTGCCACCTTAATATCTACATAGCCCTGCTGATAGTAAGTCCAAGCTGCTAATATGCCAATTGGTGGCACCAGTAAAGCCAAGGTTGTCCCCTGTGCCAAATGTTGAGACATCCCAAACCATAGAACTAGCGCAGGCGCAATAAAAACTCCGCCTCCAACTCCAACCAGTCCACTTAAAATTCCTGCCACTAGACCTAAAAGCACATAGAGAAGCATATTTGTTGTAGTCATACCCCAATTTCTCCCAATTCCAAAATAATGGTTTATGTATTCATGGAAATTTTAGCTGAACTTTTTCAAATCTATTTTTTTCTTTCTGAGTTCTTGACTATTTCTCCCTAATGTATGCAGTGTAAACCAATAAATAAAGGTTACTTCAAATGAAAAGTTCTACAAAAGCAATTCTCATTGCATCTCTAATCGGTCTAGTTGGTATTGGTGGATTGGCTAAAGCTGTCCGTGCGGGTCAAACTCCTTTTGCGGTTATGGCTGAGAGGTCTGGAGAGATGACTAAAGGTGAGAAAAATGATTCAATGTCTGAGCAATCAGAACCACAGGAGTCTGCCAAACTGCAATCCTTGGCAAAAATCACCCTTCAACAAGCACAGCAATCGGCTGAAGCGGCTTTGGGTGGTAAGGCAAGTAGTGTGAAGCTGGAAAGTGAAAATGGCAACCTCGTCTATTCTGCGATCGTCGGACAGAAAGAAGTTGCAGTAGATGCGGGCAATGGTAAAGTTCTCTACACCAATGATGGCAAGAGTGAAACCAACGAGAAGAATCAACCTCGTAGCAGCATTCAAGTCTCTCAAGCTGATACAGGTGATGGCGATGGTGAAACCAATGATGATGGTTGATCTCAGCTTCTTGCATTAATCTTCTAGTTGATTAAAAGCTAAATACGAAAGGTAAATACGACAGGCTTCTTGAACAAGTTTTGAAGAGGTCTGTTATTTTTAGCTTAATATCTTTCCGAGTTCTTGACTATTTTTGACTAGGGTATTAAGCGCAAACTAAAGAAAAAATTACTTGCTATGAAAACCTCCGCAATCACAATTTTAGTAGCTAGTCTAATCGGGCTAGTCGGTATTGGTGGATTCGCTAAGGCTGCTAGGGCTGGGAAAATTCATGCTCCTTTTGCAATCAGTATGACGGATTTCTCAGACATGGTTAAAGATATGGAAGATAGCGATCGCCTAAGTAACGAAGACAATTTCCCTAGTTCTCAAGTCTCAAAACTAATACGGGTAGAGGTTGATTAACTTTAGTAAAGATTTGAAATCTTTCCGAGTTCTTGACTTTTGCTCCGTAAATTAAATCTTAATTATTTACCCAGAGGTTTTGATGCTTAGAATTCTTAAGCCTGTAAAGCTATGAAGCGGCTTAACTATCTTAATGTTGCTATTTTGGCAACCCTATCAATTGCACCGTCAGTCTTAGCCCAAACTCCATCAGTACCTTTAGGCTCTCCAACTACTCCTGCCGCTCTAAATTCAACATTCACACCATTAGTTACGGTGGGGCAGAAAGAAGATTTAGGAAAATATACGCTCGGAGCGGGAGATATTGTCAAGATTGATATTTTTAACGTACCCGAACTCAGTGGAAACCAGACCATTGCCCCTGATGGCACCATTACGATCGCCTTAATTGGAGCCGTAGAAGTTGAAGGCTTATCCATTGCCGAAACTGCCAGATTACTGGAGAAAAAACTGTCTCCATTTTTAGTGCGTAGAATTGTAAATATTTCCTTAGTAGAAGCACGTCCCCTCAATATTGCCGTAGTTGGAGAAGTAAATAGACCAGGCACTAGAATTTTAACTTATACCCGCTCTACAGCCACAGGACGCGATGCTCAGGCTGCGACTATTACAAGAGCATTAGAAGTTGCGGGTGGAATTACGCAGCAAGCAGATGTTAGCAATATTCAAATCTCACGCAAGGGTGTAGGTGGGCAACGGCGAATTATTAAGGTGGATTTATTAAACCTTTTGCGCCAAGGTGATATCAATCAAGATATTAAGATTTTGGATGGAGATTCAATTTACGTCCCCGGATTAACCGATCCTACCGCCACTCAACCCCGCCAAGTGGGAGCAGCCTCTTTTGCCCCCGATAACTTTTCTGTGCAAATTTCGGTATCAGGCGAAGTCAATCGGACGGGACCTCAAACTTTAACCTACGCTCGAAATGGTGGTTCTGTGGTCTCAACCGTGGGACAAAGTGCAGTTAGCAATCTGCTTCCAACTGTGAGTAGGGCTTTACAACAAGCAGGAGGAATTACCCAAAGGGCAGATGTTCGTAATATTAAAATCATCCGCACGGCTGTGAATGGTGAAAAAATTACCATCAATGCCAACCTCTGGGACTTGATTGATAAAGGCGATTTAAGCCAAGATGTGAGACTAATAGATGGTGACTCAGTATTAGTAGCGATCGCCTCTGCTCCCAATACTGCCGAATTTGGACAAATTGCTAAGGCTGTCTATTCACCTGCCACTATAAATGTCCGAGTTTTAGGAGAAGCTAGGACACCCGGCACGATTACCCTAACCCCTAATGCTCCATTTACTGAAGCGATCGCTGCCGTAGGAGGATTAACAAATGCTGCGGATTGGCGTTCGGTCGAGTTATATCGCATTAACCCCGATGGCTCGGTTACTTCTCGTAAGTTAGTAGCAGATTTGGCATTACCCGCCAACGAAAAAACTAATCCCAGCTTGCGCGATCGCGATGTCATTGTCGTGCGGGATTCCTTTGGATCGGGACTGCTAAACGCATTTGGTAGAGCCGCAAGCATTTTTAGTCTTTTTAGCAACACTGGTAGAACTTTTGGATTTTAATGATGACTTTATTAAACAAATTAGCTTAAGGGCAATTAGGAGTAAATAGTGAGTAAACTTCCCCAAATTACAGCATTCTTCTGGATTATGAAGATTTGTGCAACAACGCTCGGAGAAACGGCAGGAGACTTATTGTCTATGACCCTCCATGTCGGCTATGCCATCAGCACTGCGATATTAATTAGTATATTTTTAGCTGCTCTTGTCACTCAGTTGATCTCCAAAGGCTATAATCCATTGCTTTATTGGACTGTAATTCTAGCAACTAGCACGGCTGGCACAACCATGTCAGACTTCATGGATCGCACCTTGGGACTGGGTTACACCGTGGGATCAATCATCTTAGTTACCCTGCTTTTATCTACTTTAGGGTTTTGGCGATTTACGGTTGGGTCTCTATCGATCAAAGATGTTAAAACGCCGAAGGTGGAATTGTTGTACTGGACAGCAATTTTATTTTCTAACACTTTGGGTACTGCCTTTGGTGATTTTCTGGCTGACACATCTGGGCTGGGATTTATGGGAGGAGCAATATTAATTTCTAGTCTGTTGTGTATGATATTGGCGGCACACTACTACACCAAGGTTTCTGAAGTTACACTATTCTGGATTGCGTTTGTTCTAACCCGACCGCTCGGCGCAACCGTTGGCGATATTTTAACCAAAGCCAATGACAAGGGTGGTCTAAACTTCGGCACCATCGGCTCCTCCATTGTGCTTTTGTCCATACTTACAGCGATTTGACATCAAATACACCACAAATAGCTTAAGCTAAAAGGAGTAAAAAACAACAATAATTATGGCAGCAGCATATTCTATAGACCTCCGAACAAGGATATTAGGGGCGTGGCAAAATAAGGAAGGAACGCAGAGAGAATTGGCAGAACGATTTAAGGTCAGTTTGTCGTTCATCCGTGACTTTTTGAGACATTATCGAGAAACAGGAGAAATAGCAGCAAAACCTCAAGGTGGAGATCGCCGTTCCAAGCTCAAAAGTAAAGACCAAGAATTATTGAAGCAAATAGTGGTAAAGCAAAGTGACATATACCTACGAGAAATACAAGAAAGCCTAGAGAAAAGTACAGGAATAAAGGTAAGTGTATCGAGTTTATGCCGCACCCTCAAACGCATGAAATTAGGGCGTAAAAAAAAACATTAGTGGCGACTGAGCAGTCAACAGAACGGGTACAAAAATTACGTTATGAATTTCGGGAATGGCTAGACACCATAGATATCAGAAATCTTGTATTTATCGATGAAACAGGCGTAAACATAGCTATGACAAGGCAGTATGCCAGATGTGAAGGAGGAGAGAGAGTTTTTGATGACCGTCCAGCCAATAAGGGCAAAAATATCACTTTAATTGGAGCCATGAGCGATGAAGGTTTGATTGCGACCATGACTTTCTCGGGTAGTTTAAACACTGCCAGTTTTTTGGTTTTTATCGAACAAATATTACTGCCACAGTTATGGGTTGGAGCAATTGTAGGCTTAGACAATTTATCCGTTCATTATGCTCAAGCCGCAATAGATTTAATTGAGTCTGTAGGCGCAAAGGTTAAGTTTTTACCTCCCTATTCACCTGACCTATCTCCAATTGAGTTGTGTTGGTCAAAGATAAAAGAAATTCTACGCTCTACTAAAGCTCGAACTTACGAAGCTCTTAATGAAGCAATTTCCTTAGCTGTTAATTCTATTACTGATGAAAATGCTCTCAGTTGGTTTAATCATTGTGGTCTGTTTTTTGACCCTATTAGATAATTCTTTTTGTGGCGGGTTTGTTCGGAATTTGCTGTATGCTTATTAGACTTGCTGAAAATGAATAGATACCAAATGAGCTCTATAGAGGATATATTTGAACAAATTGAATCTGGGAGCTTGATTGGAGATTACTACAGATTCGTTTCGCTTCATTTCATCCTGATTTCATAATCCTATGCCAACCTTAAAGTGTAATATTAAGATTAACCCATGAACCATACACACAAAGCATTACTGATTATCAGTATTCTAGGAATTTCCACACCTGTATTAGCGATCGCCTCGAATCCATCTCAAACTGTGATCGCCAAATCCGAAACAAAAAATGTTGGACAAGTTATAGAAACCCAGGGCTACCATTTAGAATTTGTGCCAAAGAAAACTGATAAGGGAGCGCACTTAGACTTCTATTTAGGACTTACGCAAAAGCTAGAATTGGGTTGAGCCGATTAGATTTAAGCGGAGGTAAATAAGGGAATGAAATTTAGCAAAATAGACTATTGCCAGTATCTCTTAAGCAGTCAAGTAAACTACACAAGTAAGCAATCAGGTAAGAGGGTTGACAAATATCGAGAAAAGGATAAAGTAACGAAATGAAAGAACCGCAGCAATACGAACGAGAAAAGCTAGAAGGAATGACGATACCAGAATTGGTAGGAGTGATACTGCGTCAACAA
>JBBQHY010000003.1:0-24669 GCA_038324415.1 Pseudanabaenales cyanobacterium
TTGAACTTAAGCAAGCTAGTGCTGCGGGCATAATTTTATCCATTTCTAAGGCATTTAGAGATGAATACTTTAATTTGCAAGATCTATTTGCTGAAGAGCGGCATCGAATTTTACATCTATTATCGGGAGAAACACTACTTCGCCTCGACCAACTCTATGCTCAAGTTTATCGAGATAATTACGGAATTTTAGCTTCATTTCGACGAGATGGCTTACCTGTGCCCAAGGAATTGAAAGTAGCGGCAGAAATCACCTTAAATCATCGCCTGTTATCAGATCTAAAACGTTTAGAAGCTGGGGAAAAATTACCGATCGCCGAACTAGATGCCGTAGCAAGAGAAGCACATCATATTGGCTGTAATCTCGATCAAGCTGAACCTTCAAAAATTTTAGAACGGGTAATAGCGGAGCATATATGGCATTTAGTCCATGGTAGTGAAAACGATATTGTTAGCAGCGTGAATCAGATTGAACAAGTTTTAGGTTTAGCAATGAACTTAAAAATTAGCTTGAATCTCGATCGCTCCCAAGAGTTGTACCTCATCTATCTCAATAAAGTCACAGAAAACTATAATTTGGCATCTTTGGACTTGGCAAAACTTCTAGAATTAGGAGAAAGAATGGGTATTGCCTGCTTGATTTAATCTTTTGTAGGGTAACTACTCAGGGCAAATTGAACAGTATCAGTATGGGTTTAGGGCTATATATTTATGAATAAAGGACGCAGGGCGAGGTTCCCCGTTTTGGTTTTCCTGATCCGCAGTAATCTGTAGCTTATTTTTTAGCAATTGGTATGATTCCTAGTAATCAATTTCTGCTAAATTATGCTTCTCTTCTGCTGCTAAGTCAAAAAAGTGACTGGTATCACCTTCCACGGTTTTTACAAAGGAAATCTCTTCTCTTTGATTTGGAGCTTTGATGGTGATCGCATAGGAAATATTACGCAACTTGCGAAACCAAAACTGTCCTTGAGCATCGGTATAGGTCACCTGTTGCGGTTTGGAATTGATCGTAACCTTCGCACCAGAAATTAAGTTATCACCTGTAGTCCCTTGCCAATTACGTGTGTCGGCGACTTTACCATAGAGCAGGTTTGTGTTTTGGGGTACAGTACTATCCATAGCTGGGGTAATTGTGGCAAAAATACCCAGACAAATAGCGAAAGAAAGGAGAAAGTGGGGTAGTTTAAACATTTGCGAAGTTCCTAAAGTATTTAAATTAAGTGAGGTTAGCGCGAAAAGGTTGAGATAAATTAAAATCCAATGAAAGGCTGTGACCCTATTAATTCTCTGATTTCTATTTAGATTTAGTAGGAGATTTAGGAGGTTGGGTTTGATAAAGGGATTCTAATTCATGGCGATCGCGTACTCCAGAAATAGCGGCTGCTATCCGTTGGAATACTTCAATATTATCCAGATAGCCTCGAAATAAAGCACTTCCGTTGCCTTCAGCATTTAATGGCACATCATCAGCAGTGTGATTAGTAGAAGTTACCGATCGCATCAAATCCGCTGTAAGTAATAAGCCATTCGGTTCCCGTTTGGGGTTGGGAGTAGAACCATCATCTTTAATCGCAGGGGATAGATTCAGATCGTCTGTTAGGAAGTCCGTGCGAAAAGCAGGACGAGCAGAAATGCCCAAGGCTATTTTGATATTGGGATTCGCTTCATCGGGGTAACCATTGCGATCACTGTCTTTATATGTGGGAAAGCCCGCATCTTCAAAGGCACGCATGGCATCTCGTAGATCAATCCGATTCTCTCGAATACCGAGGCTGTCTACGGTTCCACCTACGGTTTGACCCTGGGCATGATCTGAAGTCACGATCACTAGGGTCTTACCATCGGTTTTAGCGAATTTTCGGACTAATTCCACTGACTTATCTAAGGTCAGAACTTCAAATAGGGCACGATCTGGATCGATGGAATGGGAAAGCTTATCAATTTGCGAAGATTCCACTAACAGAAACCAACCTTTAGGACTACGGACATTGAGGACGGCGATCGCTTTTTCGGTCATCTCTGGCAGAGTAGGGATTTTGGCAAATTCGGCGGGAATAGGCGGATTCATGGCACTAGCACTTTTCCCATTAATGGTAGCTTTACCACGGGCAATCATAATATCTAAAACCGAAGGAGTATTTGCAGCACCTAAAGCCGAGTTGGGACGAAAATCGCCTAAAAATAGTCCTAGTAGGGACTTATTATTCGGCGCAGCTTTTAGGCTATCCACATCTCTCACAAAGGAGTAACCTTTATTTTCGGCGATCGCTACCAAGTCTTTATTATCTTTGCGAGCTACATTATCCTTAAAGTCTTCAATTTTACTTTTAGGTACGAAGTGTCTGGCTCCCGACGAGAGCATTACATCTAGGGGTTGAGTCAATTCTGCCAAACTCTGAAGACCCTTACTGGGCAAAGCAGAACCATCTTCGTAATAGTCTAAAAATTGTTGGGCGATCGCATCGTATTGACGGCGAGAAATAATATTTGAACCGATAGATGCAGGGGTGGCATCTGTACCAAAAGCGGTAGTAGCATAGCCAAATCCCCAATCTAGTTTCCGTTTCAAGTATTGCGGTAGGGTTTCAATGCGGGGATTATCTAGGGGATTACTAGGCGTATTGTCGGGGAAGGCATTCAAAGCACCATTAATTGTTTTGGCGCCAGAAGTGAAAGCCCCAGCAGTATTGGCAGAGTCAGGAATGATGCTATCTAAGGAGTGAGTGGAAACTAATCCCAATTCCGACATCTTTTCCATATTCATTCTGCCCTTGGGCTGTCCATCGGCAATGCCATATTCCATGATTCTTGCGCCTGTACGCAAGGGATTTCCCATACCATCACCAATCATCAAGATCACTTTATTTACGCCTTCCTTGGGCTGAAAATTTTGCACCCGATATACATTTACCACTGAAGTAGGCTGTCCATCAATCTCAAAGGTAGCGATCGCACGGTAAACGCCTGGTTGATTAAAGGAATAATTACGCCAAGTGCGACCATAGAGCTTTGCATCCTTAGGTGGCAGCCCCACTTCCATTCCCCCCCCAGGCATCGCTAGTAATTTGTCGGTTTGTTGCAAAAATTCGGCAGTGATGTCTTGCTCATTAAGTTTAAGCGATCTCAACTTGACCGAAGTCCTTGGCATGGTGGTTTCAACCCGCAAATCAAAGCGCTGATCGACTAACAAAGTCGTGTTATTCGTAGGTGCAATATTAATAGGGATAGCCGCACTCACTGGTAACACTTGCAATAGCCAGCAGGTTAGTGCTAGTAATAAACTAAGAAGAGATTTCTGAATCATAGGGAAAGGGCTACTGACTAATTTTTTGGTTACATTAAAGCATTAATTTCTAGACCAAAGGTTAAGAAGCGAATAACAAATCGCAACTTAAAGTAATCTTGAATCAGAAGAAGTGTAGTGAATAATTGCTAGAAACTGAATAGGTAACTCAATTAGGCGTTCAGGTCCGTGGGGAATATCTCCCATAAAGGTTAGAGAATCGCCCACCTCTAGGAGATAGGTTTTTTGTCCATGTCGATAATCCAGCTTGCCCTGCAACATATAGATAAACTCTATACCTTGATGCTCGAATGTGGGGAAAACTTCTGACGCATCATCCATTGTAATCAAAAAAGTCTCAAAGGACTTATTAGGACCTTGGTTATAGGATAAAAGATGGTAGGTATGGCCAGATTTGGTGCCGCGGCGTACTACTTCCATCCCGTGCCCCTGTTTTATTAACTGGGCTCCACCTTCAGGAGGGTTGTAGTGACGAAACAGAGTTGCCATTGAGACGCCGAGGGCGTTCGTAATCTTAACTAGGGTTTCTAAACTGGTTGCTGTTAGGGCATTTTCAATTTTTGAGAGCATTCCCCGTGATATTCCTGTTTTTTCGGAAACCTCGGCGATCGTTAGTTGATGCTTTTGGCGCAGGTCACGGATTGTATTGCCCAAATAACGCCCTAAACTATTGCTATCAGTAGAATGTTCGATTGAATCTTCGTCTGTAATTTTGTCCCTAGTCATTTTGAGCCAAGAAATAAAATGACAACTGGTTTATCCACGCTTCTAATAATCATTAACACCAATTCAAATTTGAGGTGAAACATATTCCGATGATTGGAAGAATACTTCATGGGGCATTCGATAGTCAAGAGATTTTCTCAGTCTATGATTTATCAAATGAACGACATTCCGAAAGTATTCCTGCTTTAAGATTCAGAAGTTAATAGCCTTAAGATAAAATTATTTGAATCAATCCTTTTATGTTCGTTTAATCCTCTCTCCCATGAGTGATATGGATTCGTAAAATAGCATTCTGAATTCAGGCTCTAAGATAGTTTCTGATGTCCGCAGAACTCTCTTCCATTATCATAAGTTATTAGACTTAAACGGAAATAAATAAGATTTAAGATTTTGTTACCCTTCCTAATAATCAACTTAAAATCAGGCAGACTTTCTATATATTTTATCAACTCTGAAAATATCCAATCCACAGCCAGTTTCCATCACAACATTTATGTATATGTAGTTTTCTCTACGATTCCTAAAAATGAATTGGCAGTTGTTTCAACTAAATTCTCGATTTATTAGATGTTTAAAAATGTGATGCACGGCGAATAATCCTTACATGTAATGAGTAGAAACTGCTATAGATCATCCTTAAACCTTTCTAAAAGTATAGGGAGTAGATTAAATAACCGTTCAATATATAGATGGATTATTGAATGCACTAAGTTATCTTTTGAGTGTACTAAATATTTATAAGGAACTTAAGAAAATGGCTAGATATGAATTGGACGATGAAATGAATAGGCTCGATCATTCAGATGGTGGTGGTAATGTTGCGCCAGGCTCCCAGTCTCACTATGCGCGTGGTATACGTACTCTACTCATTGGGAGCGTTACAATCGCGATCTTATTACTCATTACCTATAACCTGACTCACGGCACCATTGCCGTCAATTAAATCATCAAAATTAGTAAAATTTGCAGTTTTTATGACTACAACCACTAGTTATGATTGGGGGCAGCAGGCTCTCAAGCAGCTTAATATTGACGACCAACTAACTTTACTTTGGTATATCCTTACCAATTAGGGACAACTATTACCCCTGCAGCCCCTGTAGCGGCAGGTTCGGAGATAGCTGAGAGCTTATGCAATCAACTTAAAGCTTTATCTCCCTCAGATCAAATTAAAGCTCAACAGGACATAGCCACTGGAGCGAATACTTTACTTATTAGAGAGTATGGATCTTTAAGCGATGATACCAAACTAGCATTTTGGTACTATTTAGGATTAGGAATGGCAAATGGAAGTAATGCTCCTTTACCCCCAGGCACTGAACCTTCTCAGGCATCCCAAGATCTGCTTGCCCAACTAGAGGCTATGGACCATGGCAAGCAAATTTCTTTTCTGAGAGGCTCGGTCGATGGGATGGGAGCGGAACCTGCGCCAGAAGCTGAGATTTAACCAATATGCCTAATTAGAACTTCTAAGGACTTAATAAAATTTGATACTTATTCAGTTGAAGTTCAGTTTAAAGATATCTGAACTTCAACGTATAATTTTTTACACACCATCTTTTTTAAAGCTTAAATCTAATAATACTTTCTACATTTAGTGTAGTGGGTGCCAATTTAATATTAAGCACTTTGATTTCAAATCCGCCACAAAAAGAGTCGCAGGGTCTAGCCCCGTTATGGTTTTTACTTTTCCATCTGTGGCACGTTTGATCGTAATTCGCTGTAATACAGTTAAATTGTAAAATGGAAACCGCATTGATTCAGCTTGTTCCAGAATTAAGTAAAGTACGACCTGAAATTAGTGAAGGGAAAAGCTTTCAACTCTTCAATTCTCGAAAAAGTGAATATTGGGAATATTATTAGTTACTAAAACTAAATCATTAAACCAAAATACTGACAATTTGCCTACCTACAAAATCAGGAGTTTTACCCAGTTTAGTTAATATGTTTCTTTGCTGTGAGTGCTATTCTGCTGCTTGTAGAGAATAATTACGGACGGGTAAGCTCAACATGGACTCATGGATGTAATTCCAAATTGAATCTCGCCTTTTAGATTGTAGCAACCATATAAAAGTTCATGAATAATGACACTATCACTAAGGATCTCTGGATTAGGAATATTTATTACTCCCTTCCCACCATAGAAATATACACAGTTTAAATGGGGTTAAGGGGCAAAGCCCCTTTGTGGGGGCTGCGCCCCCACACCCCCAAAAGACTAATCTCTGACTGGGAAGGAAGTAATGTAAAACATTTGTATTAGGAAGTAGGATGGGCTGCTTCCGAGATGGTATTGCTATCAAGTCAATATTGAAAACTCATAGATTGATGTCTGTTCCTACAGAGCGATCGCGTAAATCAGCAAAATCCCTATCCATTAAAACCAGTCCCTCACTTTCGATTGTCTGTCTAAAATGAAGTAACCCTTCCCAAAAAGCATTTCCTTTAAATTCTCCATCCTTCCCAAGTAGTTTTTTAAAATAACAGAAATCAAAATGCAGCACTATAACTTGCTATAGATATAAGCATATAGGCTCAAAGCAGTCCAGACAGAAGTAAGTGTTAAAGCTGTTTACCAAGGTCATCTAAACCCTAGCAGGATAAAACTTAAAACCTTTGCATTTTGAAAGCTAAAAGAAAGATTATGGCTATGTTGACGGGAATATTATTAGGGGAGATGTCAGAGTGTGGCTAGAAAAACGGGTGCAAGCTGCTGACAATGTAAAAACTATCACTCCAAGAATTAATGGAACTGACCACAATCTAGCAAAAATTGGGGATTGGGCTTTGGGACTACTAAGAGTAGCTTTTGCTGTCTTTACTTTTTGAAAAAATCGTCCCGATCGCCTAAAAAAGATAAGCTAAGATTTCAGGACTAAAGTATCTTACAGCACTTTGATTTCAAATCCACCACAAAAAGGGTCGCAGGGCGTAGCCCCGTTATGGTTTTTACTTTTCTATCTGTGGCACGTTTGATCGTAATTCGCTGTAAATGTTAATCTTCATAGATAATCCAGTACTTTAGTCATAAAAAATTCTTATTATTCAGTCTTAGTCTCTATCAATAAATCATCAAGCTAAATTATCAAGTCATGCAAAATCATAATTTCCATCCTTTAATTATCAAACTAAGCGATCGTATAGAGGCAATTTGGCACCAATACCTAGATATTTCTGACTACGCTATGCCCGAAGACTTGGGGTATGTGGAAGGCAAACTAGAAGGTGAAAGACTAACAATTCAAAATCGTTGTTATCAATCACCGCAATTTCGTAAACTACACATAGAACTCGCTCAAGTAGGCGCAAACTTAGATATTTTGCATTGCGTCATGTATCCCCACTTCGATTATCCTTTACCCATATTTGGGGCAGATTTAATTGGAGGTAGAGCTGGAATTAGTGCGGCGATCGTGGATATTTCCCCTACAGTGACCATGCCCCAAGCTATCAGTGAACCGATTAGACAATGGCAAATATCTCAGTCCAGTTTTAGCCAACCTCGAGAACTACCAGAATGGGGCAAGAAAATTTTTTCCGAATTCTGCGTATTTGTTCGTCCCCAGGGAGAGTTGGAAGAAGATTTATTTTTTCAAACCATAGAAAAATATTGCACTCAAGTCTGCGAAATCGGATCTGAGTTAAAGCCTGAGTCTGAAGATGTTAAAACTCTAATCCAAGACCGACAACGAAACTATTGCCAGCAACAGCAACAAAATGATAAAACCAGAAGGATTCTAGAAAAAGCCTTTGGGCAAGAATGGGCAGACCGCTACATGAATACTGTTTTATTTGATGTGGTTTAATTTAAAGAAGGATTATTGATGGAGTTGATTATTTAGTAAGATTAATACGTTCAGAAATCAACTTTAGTTAAGTCGAGTAAATTTTTTAACTAAATATCAAGGTTTGTTCTCTACATACAGTTTGGTAAACCTAGACCAGATAGTTTATATTTAATTGAAAAGAATAACTTAATTAGATTTAATATTAGAAAGTCTTAATATTAAAAGCAGCATTAACCTCACTAGCATACTGCAACAGCCAAAATGATTAAAGATAATATTCTAGAGTTAGGTAATCATAACTCCCGAGAAGAGAAACTACCCGTAGCAGCAGATTCCGAGCAAATGAGCCGTCGGCAGGTAACCCAACCTCGCAGTAACACTATCACCAACACAAGGCACCAGCAGCTACTATCTGATCCTGAAACCGATAATATTATGCTTAGTAGTGCCGCTAAAATCAAAGTCATAGGTGTAGGCGGCGGTGGCGGAAACGCTGTAAACCGCATGATTGCTAGTGAAATTACTGGTGTAGAATTTTGGTCTCTAAATACTGATGCACAAGCATTACTTCAATCCAGTTCCCCTAAACGATTTCAGATTGGACAAAAAATTACCAAAGGATTAGGCGCGGGTGGTAATCCTGCGATCGGGCAAAAAGCCGCCGAAGAATCTAGAGCCGAAATTGCCTATGCCCTTGAAGGTGCCGATTTAGTTTTTATTACCGCTGGTATGGGAGGAGGGACTGGAACAGGTGCAGCTCCTGTAATTGCTGAAATTGCCAAGGAAGCTGGGGCATTAACCGTAGGAATTGTTACTAGACCATTTAGCTTTGAAGGCAGAAGAAGATTACAACAGGCAGAAGAAGGGATCGAAGCCCTCCAAAGTCGAGTTGATACCTTAATTATTATTCCCAATAACAAATTGCTATCGGTTACAGCAGAACAAACCCCGATTCAAGAGGCTTTCCGTGTTGCCGACGACATTCTTCGCCAAGGTGTGCAGGGTATTTCCGATATGATTACGATTCCAGGATTAGTTAACGTGGACTTTGCTGATATTCGAGCAGTTATGGCAGATGCAGGGTCGGCACTTTTAGGAATTGGGATTGGCTCTGGGAAGTCCCGTGCTCGTGAAGCCGCAATGACAGCAATTTCCTCACCCCTGTTAGAATCTTCGATTGAAGGTGCAAACGGCGTAGTCTTTAATATTACTGGCGGATCCGATCTGACCCTGCATGAAGTAAATGCGGCGGCTGAGATTATATATGAAGTGGTTGATCCCAATGCCAATATTATCTTTGGGGCTGTAATTGATGAAAAAATGGCAGGTGAAGTGCGGATCACAGTCATAGCTACAGGGTTTGCTAATAGTCCCGAAAATCCCTATAGAAGGTCTTCTATGTTAGGCATTGATCCTAAAAATACTAAACCCAGCTTAGATATTCCAGATTTTCTACAACGGCGGCGACCAAATCGTCCCTAATCTTAAAGCAATAATTAGTAAGTAGTTATAACAGGACAGCTAAAATATTCAATATCAATTATCTGGATTTATTAAAGGTGATTCAACCAACTACGGCTAAGTTTCAATCAAGATTTGTGCCTATTACCGCAGCAGACGATCGCTTAAGACTTTTTGCAGGTTCTGCTAATATCCCTCTTGCTCAAGAAGTTGCTCGCTATTTGGGGATGGGGCTTGGTCCGATGCTCCGCAAGACCTTTGCTGATGGCGAGATTTATGTGCAAGTGCAAGAGTCGATTCGAGGTTGTGATGTTTATCTAATTCAGCCCACCTGCCGCTCTGTTAATGATAATTTAACTGAGTTGCTGATTATGATTGATGCCTGTCGTCGTGCTTCTGCCCGTCAGATTACAGCCGTAATGCCCTACTATGGCTATGCCCGTGCCGATCGCAAAACTGCGGGTAGAGAATCAATTACAGCAAAACTGGTTGCGAACTTGATTGCCCAGTCGGGAGCAAATCGCATTATTGCCATGGATTTACACTCTGCCCAGATCCAAGGATATTTTGATATTCCCTGCGATCATGTCTATGGTTCTCCAGTTTTATTTGATTATCTGCTCAGTAAAGATCTTCCAGATATTGTTGTTGTTTCACCTGATGTTGGGGGTGTGGCTAGGGCTAGGGCATTTGCTAAAAAGCTCAATGATGCCCCAATCGCTATTATTGATAAACGTCGTCAAACCCATAATGTGGCTGAAGTGATGAATGTGGTGGGTGATGTAGCTGGTAAAACGGCTGTATTAGTTGACGATATGATTGATACGGCAGGAACAATTTACGAAGGTGCCAAAATTTTACGCCAATCTGGGGCACGCCAAGTTTATGCCTGTGCTACCCATGCAGTTTTCTCTCCCCCAGCGATCGAAAGATTATCTGGAGGATTATTTGAAGAAGTGATCGTCACAAATACTATTCCTTCTATTGCACATTTCCCTCAGCTTAAGGTTCTATCTGTAGCTAATCTAATTGGTGAGACAATTTGGCGGGTACATGAAGATACCTCTGTTAGCAGTATGTTCCGCTAGATTTTTCAATATATTCCTGAGTATTATGAATAAACCTAAAACTAAATATATTTCTTCAGAGCATTATCGGAAAATGTTAGTTAGAGATGGCGATCGCCGCTTTTAGGAAGGGCATACAAGCTTTTTGCAGTATCAAAAGGAATTTAATAATCGCCCTAAATAATCTTATCGCCGCTAGAAGCACCCATGAGATAAAGCAAGCTCATTCTAGTCGCAACCCCGTTAGTTACCTGTTTATCAATTAAGCTCAGTCGGGGATCGTCCATTAAATCTGAACTAATTTCTACACCTCGATTGACTGGACCTGGATGCAGAACTTGAACATTAGGTGAACATTTAACAAGGCGATCGCGATTAATACCAAATTGCGTATGATATTCCCTTAAGCTCGGCACCAAAAACTGCCCCATGCGCTCTGTTTGCAAGCGTAAGGTCATAATAAAATCTGCATCTTCCAAGGCAGTTGATAAAGTGTGGTGAACGGTTACGCCATAATCACTAAATTCTTGGGGTAGCAAAGTAGGAGGGGCAACTAAATGCACATCTGCACCTAAGGCTACCAAACAATACAAATTGGAGCGGGCAACACGGGAATGTAATATATCTCCCACAATTAGGATTTTTTTACCCTTAAGCTCTGCGGCAGAGGGATGTTCAGGGTTTAAGTAAGTAGCTAACGTGAATAAATCGAGTAAAGCCTGACTGGGATGCTCATGTTTGCCATCTCCTGCATTTAATACGCCGACAGTACCGCCCAAACTATCCATATCCTGAGCGATCGCCTTGGGTACTCCTGCCGCTTGGTGACGAATTACCATTATATCTGTGCCCATTGCCAAAAATGTGCGGGCAGTATCTAAAATTGTTTCACCCTTGGACAAAGAAGAACTACCAGGAGCAAAATTTAAGGTGTCAGCCGAAAGTCTCTTTGCTGCAAGCTCAAAGCTATTGCGAGTGCGGGTAGAAGGCTCAAAAAATAGATTAGCAACGACTTTGCCTTGGAGAGTTGGGACTTTTTTATTACGCCGAGATAAAACTTCCCGAAAGGAACAAGCCGTCTGTACCACCAATTCATAATCATCTGCCGTAAAGTTTTCAAGGGAAATGACGTGTCGCCAATTTCTTGTACTCATTAAATTGAATGAATAATTACGCCTACAGGAGCAGGTAGAGTCATATCGTTGGGCAGAAACGCACGTGATGTTACTAAAACTAGGGTAAAGATAAAAATAGCAAAAATAATGATTGGGGCGATGTTTTGACGAAAGAATTGCATAGGTTTATGAATCTAGGTATTGGTTAATCTGGTTTATCTAATTATGCGATCGCTATTTTATAACAGTCTTATCGCACACGACTCAGTAAAAATAGCCCTGCCCCTAGGCCGATTAAATTTGGTAACCATGCTGCTGCGATCGGACTTAAAATTTCCACCTGCCCCAGAGCACTAAAAATAAACAGTAGTAAATAATAGCCAAAGATAATTAAAATACTCAAACCGAAGCCCCTAGCAGCACTAGTACGTTGGGGGCGCATACCCAACGGGGAACCGACCAAGGCAAATACAACACAGATAAAAGGTAGGGCATATTTTTGTTGAAGGCTTACTTCTAGTTTTTTTGCTTCCTTATAATTACCTGAAGCTCTGACCAGTTCAATATATCGATCCAACTCAGCAATATTCATTTCGGCAGAGTTACGTTGTTCATTTGCCAAGTCCAGAGGTGCGCGGGGCAGTCGAAGTTGTTGGCGATCAAATCTTAAAATACTTCGGTACGAGCCATCATTACCAATTAAGTAGGTGGTGCCATTTTCTAAATCCCACACATTTAGATCTGGTAACCAGATTGCCGATTCTGCTGATAGTACCTGCTGCAGAGATCCTTGGGAGAAATCTAGTATAGTTAAGCCTTGCATTTTTCTACCATCAAAGCGGCGGGCGTAGAAACTACGGATTAGGCTTTGCTCCTTAGTGCCATCGACTTGGATAACTTCTCCATACTGCTGATAAAAAATATCCTTGCTCTTAAATTGCAGATTATCTTGCTTAAGAGCAGAACGCAGGATAACTTTAGCTTGCCAGTTTGCTGAAGGTACCATTACTTCACTGAATCCAAAGGTCATGACCGAAACTAAAAGCCCTAAACACAATGCAGGTACTGCCAAACGGTAAGGACTGACTCCCGCACTTCTTAAAGCGGTAATTTCCCCATCGGAGGATAGGCGACTATAGGATATTAGCGTCCCCAGTAGCATGGACATCGGGAACGAATACAACATGAATTGTGGTAGCTGTAGGGCAAAAATCTGTAATGCCGTCAAAATTCCTAACCCTGCATCGGTAATTAGTCGCACTAATTCAAACAAAGAGCCAATGACGAGGGCGATAGACGAAAATGCTCCCATACCAAATAAAAATGGAGCAACCATTTCTGCACTCAAGTAGCGATCCATGATCGAAATATGTGGAACCCAGCCTATCTGACTTGAAGACTTAGTTTTAGATGTACGGATAGATTTTGGTAGGGTTGCCATTATGTAGGGAACAGGTTTCTTGAATTTTATTATGACTTGAAGAAGACGTGAAACATTAAATAACTACGATACTTGTTAAAAGTGAAATCAAAAGTAAAATCAAAACTGAAAATTCTCACCCAAATAATATTTTCGCACCTCTGGATTGCTGGCAAGTTCTTTACTTGAGCCTGATGCTAAGATTTCACCTTCTTTGAGGATATATGCCCGACTAGTAATTGCTAGGGTTTCTCGAACATTATGGTCTGTAATCAGGATGCCAATATTACGATCGCTTAAATTAGAAATAATTTCTTGAATTTCTGCCACTATGATTGGGTCGATTCCTGCAAACGGTTCATCTAACAGTAGAAACCGAGGATTAATTGCCAACGCCCTAGCAATTTCAGCCCTGCGCCGTTCTCCCCCTGAAAGCTGAATCCCTTTACTATTTGCAACTGCTGTTAGCCTAAACTCTTCTAATAATTGATTAGCTTCTGCCTGTCTTTGGCGTGGCGGTAAATTAATCTGCTCCATCACCAATAACAGATTATCTCGCACTGATAAATTTTGAAAAATTGTAGGTTCTTGAGCTAAGTATGCCATACCTAGCCTTGCCCGTTGATGAATAGGTAGGGCTGTAATATTGCGATCGCCCAAAAATACTCGACCTTGATCGGGCTGAACTAAACCAGTCGTAATATAAAAACTCGTAGTCTTACCCGCCCCATTTGGTCCTAATAACCCGACAATTTCGCCTTGTTCAACATCTAAACTGACTTGATGCAGTACACGCCGATGTCCATAAACCTTACTAATATTATCAAGGGCAATTTTCATTTCTTATTTATAATAAAAATATACATAATAGGGGAAATCAATTTTATTTGGCAGTAAGAGCATTACAGCGAATTACGATCAAACGTGCCACAGATAGAAAAGTAAAAACCATAACGGGGCTAGGCCCTACGACTCTTTTTGTGGCGGATTTGAAATCAAAGTGCTGTAAGTTGATTTACTCTCTCAGATAGAGCACCTATACAGGCAGTAATTTAATACTAACTAAAATTTATCTACGGCTAGATAAAGAGTTTTGGCTAATCATAAAAATCCTATAACGTTGGCAGATCTATATATAAAATTTCCTTTAGGTATGAATCAACCAATTAAAATTTTTAAGTTTAGGCTTGACGTGAATTATATTTAATATGTTTAAAGAAGAATTATATTCAAGTTACCAAAAATGTATCAAATTGTAGATTCACTGGTTTAACATCTTAAAAGTATGCTAAATCGAAACACTAGCTACCTCAAGAAGTCTAATCCTTGGCTATCAGGGCATTAACTCCCGTATCTTGATCTTATTTCAGTCAAATATAGAAACCAACAATAAATTAGATCCTTATTAAAGTACCTTGTAAAGACATATATATGGATAGTCTTAAAAAATAGGAACCCTAGATATTCTAAATCTAAGGCTGGTTAGAGGGAAATCTCAGTTGTGATTAGAAGGGAGTATGATCAATAAATGATTTTACAACTTGTCAAACGAAATCTCTGAATTTGTCAATAATGCCACTGTCATCAATGAATAACACGCAAATTCAGTCTACGGCTCAAAGCCTAAAATATGATTTTAAACGCGATCAACTTAAGATTCTGGTCATTGATGACGATCCAGTTTTAGTAAAATTAACATGCAAGCATTTAAGCCTTGAAGGGTATAGAGTTGAAACTGCTGCCAATGGGGAAATTGGCTGGGATTTAATTATAGAGATTCAGCCCGATTTAATTATTTGTGATTGGGCGATGCCTGATATTTCGGGAGTTACTCTATGCCAGCGAGTAAAGGCAAATGCCGATTACTTAGATCTAAGGGTTTCTTATTTCATTCTGCTCACGGCTCATTCTGAGATTAACTATAGAGTTTTAGGTCTAGATGCTGGTGCTGATGAATTTTTGACAAAGCCCATAAATCCCTCCGAGCTTAGAGCTAGGGTTAGGGCAGGATTGCGTATTAGTCTAATGGCAAAATCTTTAGCAAGGGCTAATCAGAGATTATTGGCACGAAATGAGTTGTTGGCTTCGTTGTCTTTAACCGATCAGCTTACAAATCTCTTAAATAGAAGAGCTATGGATGAGGGCTTACCAAGGCTATTGCAAAGCTTAGATTCGGAAAATTCATCTAGTCGCCTTGACCACGATCGCCTAAGTTTAATGATGATCGATGTTGACCATTTTAAGTTGGTAAATGATACCCACGGGCATTTAGTTGGGGATGAAGTTTTAAAAGCGATCGCTGGCAGATTACAAAATAGCAGCAGACCTGAAAGCCTCTTATACCGTTATGGAGGTGAAGAGTTTTTATGTATTACTCCAGACTTAGATCCAAATCAGTCAATGGAATTAGCAGAGAGCATTCGGCAATCAATTACGGATCATCCGATTAATATCAGCTTGCAGGATATTTATTTAAACTTAGTGGTAACTGTGAGTGTTGGGGTGGCGATCGCTAATAAGTTCAATGACCAAGATGCCTATAGCTTAATTAAACGGGCAGACTATGCGCTTTACTGTGCCAAAAATTCGGGACGTAATCGTTCTTTCATGGCAACCGAATAATTATTAAGTTTAAGTAACCTTGAGATATTCAGTATTCACTCCAGATTCTCGGATTAAGGATATTTTGCCAGTGCGGGCAACTTCACGAATTCCAAATTTTTCTAGCATTTTAATAATTGCCACCATCTTACCTGGATCACCAACAACTTCTAGGATTAAAGAGTCATCGGAAACATCCACTACCCTAGCTCGAAAAATTTGAGCAATTTCGATAATCTCGGAACGACTAGTAGGATCAGCATTAACCTTAATCAGCATCAATTCTCTTTCTACACTAGGAATTTCAGTCAGGTCTTTGACAACAATGACGTTAATTAATTTATCCAGTTGTTTTGTTAATTGCTCAATCACACGATCATCACCAGGTACTACCATTGTGATTCGAGAAAAGCCATTTTGTTCAGCCGTACCCACAGCTAGGCTTTCGATATTGAAGCCCCGTCGTGCAAAGAGGCTAGCTATACGGGTTAGCACTCCCGCTTCATCCTCGACAACGACAGAAAGGGTGTGTTTCATAATAGCTAAAAGAAAACTAGAGGCTTTACTGAAGGTTTTAAATAATAGCGCAGAATTGGCTCTAGGTCGTCAGATGTTGGGCAGTTCTAAAGTTATTTAATGCCAAAGCAGCAGATTAGGAAAAGCCCATTTGTAATGTTAATATTAAAAAAATCTGTAATTATCATTACTTCTTAATTTATAAATTCAATCAGTTTAATCAGTAACTACTAAAACTTATGGCACACAAATCAACTGTTATTGCCCCTTCAATTTTATCTGCTGACTTTAGTCGCCTAGGAGATGAAATCCGCGCAATTGATGCTGCTGGTGCCGATTGGATTCACATTGATGTTATGGATGGTCGCTTTGTCCCTAACATTACCATTGGTCCTTTAATAGTAGAAGCTATCCGCCCAGTGACGACTAAGCCTTTGGATGTGCATTTGATGATTGTCGAGCCAGAAAAATATGTGGCAGACTTTGCTAAAGCTGGAGCCGATCATATATACGTCCATGCCGAGCACAATGCCTCTCCCCACTTGCATCGGACGTTAGGGCAAATTAAGGAATTAGGTAAGTTGGCAGGTGTAGTTTTGAACCCTGGGAGTTCTTTGGACTTAATTAAATATTCTTTAGAACTATGCGATTTGGTGTTAATTATGAGCGTTAATCCTGGTTTTGGAGGGCAGAGTTTTATCCCTGCGGTTATTCCTAAAATCCGTGAACTGCGCCAAATGTGTGACGAAAAAGGACTTGATCCTTGGATTGAAGTGGATGGTGGCTTAAAAGCAAGTAATACTTGGCAAGTTTTAGAAGCTGGTGCTAATGCGATCGTGGCTGGTTCTGCCGTATTTAAGGCTAAGGATTATGCTAAAGCGATCGCTGATATCCGCAATAGCAAACGTCCAGAGCTAGTGATGGCTTAGGTTAGATTAAATAAGGTGTAGGGTTAATGACTCTAATTTGGCATCTGCACCTTAAATTATCTACTACCAAATCTTTATCGGTTTCCTATGCCCTAGGGTTGAATACTTGAGAATTTTATCGCTAGTTTTTGGATTACTGCTGTTTGGGCGATCGCCTGTTGACTATAGGAAAATGCCCAAGCAATATCAGGAGTAAGCAGGGGAATTAGACGATCAAGATTATAGGGACTGCCATAGAGGGCGATGGCTTTTAATTTTTTTAATTCCACAAGTTGTTTAATCAGGCTTTCAATTTGAGCATACATTCCTGCACTCCCTCGAAATGGATTGCCCCGACTAAAAATTTGGACTAATATTGTTGGTGAAAGTTGAACTAAACCTTGCCTAATGGAATTGATAGAGCGAACGTCCACAATTATTGGATTTGTATTTACCTGCGAATTTAGAAACTCACCACAGGTCAAAATGTCATCGACTAGAATTAGGTTTGTGCCAATTTGTAGAGGTTGAGAATTTGGTAAATGGACTTGGATAGATTTAGTTGCGATCTCTTCCGCTATTCTGAGATGATCCTCAGTGGCGATAATTTTTAGGTCTGGCTTTGATTCAGAATTAAATATTTTACTTTTAGCTTTCCAAATTTTGGCAACAGATAATTTAATGCGATCGCTCGCAATTTTTCCAAATTCTACTGCTTCGACAATGGCATTAATAGTGCGATCGGCATCAACAGGCATTAATAAAATATCTGCACCAGCCAAGATTGCCTGAACCGCAACTTCTTCGGGACTATAGCGATCGCAAACTCCAGCCATAATCAAAGCATCGGTCACAATTAAGCCTATAAATCCTAATTCATCTCTAAGTAAGTCTTTGAGGGTGGCATGGGAAAGGGTGCTAATTGTATGGGCATCTAGACTTGGCGCAAAGACATGGGCAGACATGATCGTATCTACACCCGCAGCGATCGCCGCCTTAAATGGTAGTAGTTCAATTTGATCAAAGCGATCTCGACTATGATCTAAAACTGGAGTTTGCAAGTGGGAATCTACCGATGTATCGCCATGACCTGGAAAGTGCTTGGCAGTGGTAAGAATGGGATAGTTACTGGCACCATGAATAAATGCTGTAGTTAAATTTATAACTTGTTCAGGTTCTTGTCCAAATGCCCGGACATTAATCACGGGATTAGCGGGATTATTATTGACATCGACCACTGGCGCTAAGATCCAATTTAGCCCGATCGCTATGGATTCACTTGCGGTAATGGCTCCCATATCTTGGGCATATTTAATTCCAAGTTCAGGGGGTAGAGATGCCAATGCCATAGGTGGGGCAAAACAAGTTGCGCCCTTAAATCTCTGTCCCACGCCTTCTTCTACATCTGCGGCGATCAGTAGAGGAACTTGAGCTTGTGCTTGCAAAGCCTGAGTTCTAAGATAAATTTCAGCAGCACTACCCCCAACTAAAATTACGCCGCCGATTCCATCTTCATTAATTAACTTAGTTAGAGCTTGAGTCGGAATTTCCCACTGCGGATACTGAATTTGATGATCGTAAAGAAACCCTGAAGCCCTAACCACCAGCATTTGGGCAATTTGCGATCGCAAGGATAGGGAATCAATATCGGGTAGGGTGGTCATAACTGGGGATCACTAAAACTCTAAAGCGAAATTTTGACGGCGCATAGGCTGAGAAACTTCTACTCCTTCACCGCCTAGATATTCTAGAGGTTTTCCTTCCACAGATATAAATAAATTAGCATCAGGATCAAGGCTAGTAGCTGTATAAAGCAGTTGAATCAGCCGACCCTTCATACTGTTACTGCCTCCACCTGTCGTGAATTGCTTGGAGAGGTCTATGCGAATATCGTTATTATTAATAGTCAGACTGAGAACTTCTGTACCTTCGGGGATAGCACTATAGAGATTATCTTTTTTCTCGGTAATAATATTTTTTAGAGCAGTAGAGATCGCCACCTCTTTATTTTGAGCTTTAACTGGAACTGGTACCGCCACAAATTTATTGTCACGGGATTCAATTAAATAGGCTGTAACTGTAATCTGATCTGCGTTAGTAATTGGAATTGTAACTTTAGTAATATCTGGCGCAGGAGACTTGAGCAGATAGGCAGTACCGCCACCAATCATCATGGCAATTAGGATTGCAGAACCAATCCAAAATTTATTAGATATAGTTACGTTGGTGTGAATTCCCATATTTTTACTTTGAAATCCGTAACACCATCATACTACTGCCTATTGATTCAACGTGATGGACATAGTGATAATCCAAGAAATTTTGATTTAGTCAAGTACCTGATTTTAGTGTAATTAAGTAGGTAAGCATAAGTAAACTGATATTAAAGAGTTTTATGTCCAGAATTGAAGAAGATACATTTAATCAGTTAACCGATCTCCTGATTGGGAATTTACAAAAAGATGAACATGCTTCCATTAGTCTAAATTGTGAGCGCAGTCAGTTTACACGGTTTAACAATGGCAAAGTTAGGCAGTCAGGGCTTGTCCATGATGGCAGTATCACTATTTCTTTAATTAATTCTATGGTTGATGGCGATCGGGAGGCATATACAACTTTTCCGTTTACAGGCAATTTGCAGATCGATTTAGATGCGGCTTTAGAGAACTTAGAATATTTGCGATCGCAAGTTCAGCAATTACCAACAAATCCCTACATTGTTTTACCTGAAGCTGGGGATTCAAGTCGAGAGGTTTATAGTGGGCAGCTTTTGGATAGTGAGCGATCGCTTGCAGCCATTTTAGAACCCCTTTCTAAATCTCAAGATAATCTTGATTTCACGGGTTTGTATGCTGCCGGCGCAATTATGAGGGGATTGGGAAACTCGGCGGGACAAAAGCACTGGTTTGCTACAGATACTTTTGCGGTGGATTATTCCATATTTACGAGTCAAGATCGGGCTGTCAAGGGCATTTATGCAGGGACAGACTGGATGCAATCTGATTACGATTTCCAAATTAATCAATCTCGTCAGCAAATTACGGCATTAGATTTACCCGCTAAAACCATTCCCCGTGGTGAGTATCGGGTTTATTTTGCCCCCAGCGCCACCGCAGACTTAATGGGAATGCTCACAGGCTCGGTTGGTGCGGCTTCTTTGCATCAAGGTAGTAGTGCGTTACTCAAATTGCGAACAGGAGAAGAGAGTCTATCCGCCTTATTTAATCTAAAAGAGAACTTCCATCAGGGCACCGTGCCGAGATTTAATGAATTGGGAGTAATCGCCCCCGAAGAATTAGCGGTAATTAGGACGGGAGAGTTTATTAATCCCCTAGTCAGTGCCAAAACCGCCAAGGAGTATCAGCTAATTGCCAATGGGGCTAGTAATGGGGAATATATGCGATCGCCCGTTATAGAGGCAGGAACGTTAACTCAGTCCGAGATTTTATCGAGTTTAGGCACAGGTTTATATCTATCAAATTTGCATTATCTGAATTGGAGCGATCGCCCGAATGGCAGAGTTACAGGCATGACTCGCTATGCTTGCTTTTGGGTAGAAGACGGAAAAATCATTGCCCCGATTGAGAATCTTCGGTTTGATGAAAGTATCTATGACTTTCTAGGGCAAAACCTCGAAGCATTTACCAATTTTCAGGAATTTATTCCCAATACCGATACATACGGCAGTCGTTCCCTTGGCGGCATTCTGACTCCAGGAATGCTAGTTAGCAACTTTACTTTTACTCTGTAGTTCTCGTTACTTTTTACTGTTTATGATTAGCGGCGGCTTTAACCAGAGCTTGAAATAGCCCCTGCTGCATTGGATCATTAACAGCCATTTCGGGATGCCACTGGACAGCGATTGCCCAAGGGTGAGTTTTATGTTCGATCGCTTCGACCACACCATCGGGGGCAGTTGCTACTACTTGCCAGTTGGGTGCCACATTAAGGGCGGCTTGGTGATGCCATGAGGTAACTTCGGTATTAGTTACACCTAGGGCGATCGCTACTTTACTATGGGCTACCACTTCCACAGAATGTAAAGTCCCTTTAGTATCCTCGTCATTGCGATGGGCGATCGCTGTACCGAATAGATCAGGCACATGGGCAACTAGATTTCCGCCACCAACCACATTTAATACCTGCAACCCTCGGCAAATTCCTAAAATCGGCAAGTTTTGATCTAGGGCTAATTTCGCTAGGTCTATTTCAAAGCGATCGCGGTCTGGATCGACGGCATAAACTGAATCGTGGGCATCGCCATTATAAATTTTCGGCTCGATATCACCACCACCTACTAATACAAGCCCGTCGATCTTTGAAAGCAAAAGGTGAGGATTTAGCTCACCTGGTGGCAGTAGGATGGGAATACCTCCAGCATCTCTAATCGCTTTAATGTATGCACTTTGGAGGCAGTAGTCTCCCGCCTCATTTTTACCGTACATGGTAATGCCGATGACTGGATTGGGATTAAACATTGGTTGTCAGCTAAGTCTTAAAGAAATCTATCTTTAGGTAGATACAAATTCTACTCACTAAAACCTTAAATTTCGACTTAAATACTTAAATAATTCTTTATTATTCTAGGTTTATGTATCTCTTTTCAGGCTTTGATTTATGATATCTCCTGTTTGTGTAAGTAATTCTGTTGCTAAAAGCTACTGTAAATGGATATAAAAAGCCTAATTCGTGATATTCCAGACTTTCCCACCTCTGGTATTTTGTTCAGAGATATTACGCCCCTATTGGCACATCCAAAAGGATTACAAGTAATTACGGATGGATTAATTAGTCTTACCCAAGATTTGGAAATTGACTATGTGGTGGGGATTGAATCGAGGGGTTTTATTCTAGCGGCACCGATCGCCCGTAGCCTTGAGCTTGGATTTATTCCTGTGCGTAAGCCCAAAAAGTTACCTGCACCTGTGTATCAAGCCGAGTACGCCCTAGAGTATGGAACCGATCGCCTAGAAATGCACAAAGATGCTTTGCCATCGGGGAGTAAAGTTTTAATTGTGGATGATGTGATTGCCACGGGGGGAACCGCCGCCGCCACTACTAAATTGGTGGAGATGGCTGGGGGCGTAGTTGTGGGCTTTGCCTTTTTAATTGAGTTGACTTTTTTAGATGGTCGGCAATCGCTGGCTCCAGATGTCCCCATATATTCTTTAGTTAGTTACTAGCTATGGCTATTAGACTGCCCTTAATTTTTCTCAGCCTTGTAATTTTAATTAGTGCAAATTTAGGATTTCAAGCTTGGGGCAGGATACAGCAAGCTCCGACAGGTGAGATTTGGACTGTAACAAGGGTTCTCAGTGGGCAAACTTTGATGGTTAAATCCAAGGCTGGAGTAATTAAACGGGTACAACTACAGGGCATTAGTGCGCCGTTGAAAGAACAGGAACCTTGGGGAGATCTTGCCCGTCAGCGACTAGAACAACTGGTCAAAGATCAGCCAATTATTCTAGAATTTGATGGAGATCAACAAAAAGCGAAGGGCGATCGCGCATATCTTTGGCAGGGTAACACTTTAGTTAATGCTCAATTAGTTAAAGAAGGGTACGTCCTAGCAGATACCTTTGCCTCTAATCCCAAGCTAGAGACATTACAATCTGAGGCAAGGTTACTAGAACTAGGAATTTGGAATCCTGAAAACCCTATGCGCCTGCATCCTAGAGATTTTCGTCGGCAACTTTTAAGATAAAGCTTTGCAATACCCTAACCCAGAAACCCATGATTAAATGCTCTGAATGTGGATTTGATAACCCCGAACTTAATAAATTCTGCCAAAACTGTGGTGCTGCGATCGCCATCAAGATTGAGGAAATTGGTATTGATAATACTGATATTGAAAGTAATCGGGCGATCGATCTGGTCAGTAACCCTAATAAGGCAGATTCTACAGAGGAGATCGCTACAATAGAAACTTCAGATACTTCAGAAACTTCAGAAATTCCTAGTAGTGAGAATTTAATGACCGAACTCCCCGAAAATCTAACTGTAACCCCAGAAGTAGCTGAGACTGCCTTGATCCAACCTCCCCAAGCAGATGTTACAGCTCCAGAACTTCTACCCCCCGCGAGCTTAGTAAAGCTCAGGTATGCAGGATTAAGTGATGTCGGCAGAGAAAGAGATCACAATGAGGATGGATTTCGCTGCTTTAGCCAATTTATGACCACAATCAGCCATAGTCAGCCCGAATTTATAACCCAGCGTGGTTTGTTTATCCTATGTGATGGCATGGGTGGACACGAAGGGGGAGAAGTGGCAAGTGCCCTCGCTTTAGAATCGATCGCCCAGAGCTTCAAATCCTTCTGGACATCTGGACTACCCAGCCAAGAAGAGATTAAGGGAGTAATTGCGATCGCTAATCAGGCAATTTATGAGCGCAATGAACTAGAACTACGCCGAAATGCAGGGCGGATGGGAACGACTTTAGTAATTTTAATGATTTTCGGTGCCGAAGTGGCGATCGCCCATATTGGTGATAGTCGAATCTATAAAGTTACTACCGATGGCTTAACTCAACTCACCCGTGACCATGAAGTCGCAGTTAAATTAATTGATCAAGGTGTCCCCGAAGCGATCGCCTATAGTCGTCCCGATGCCCATCAACTCACCCAAGCTCTTGGACCAAACCCATCTCTATCCCTAGAGCCATCCATTCAGTTTTTAAGTCTAGAGTCCTCATCTTTATTCTTACTTTGCTCCGATGGACTCAGCGATAATGAAGTTGTGGAATCCCATTTACAAGAGTTAAGTCCACTTCTAGCCCTTGACAGCGATTTAAAAGTCGGAGCGGAACATTTGGTACAGATCGGTAACGATCTAAATGGCTACGATAATATTTCGGCAGTTTTAGTCCATTGCCAAATTAAGCATTAATCCTTCTCTAAATCTTGAGCAATTAGACTTGCAGTAGCGAGAGCATCCAAGGGTCTAGAAAAGTAATATCCTTGCCCCTGCCAGCAGGACATATTTTTTAGAGCAGTTAGTTCTTCTAAAGTTTCAACCCCTTCCACAATAATTTCTTTGTCCATTGCTGCGGCAATTTGCACGATCGCCTTCACAATTGACCACTTACCTTTATGAATAAATGAGCGATCAATCTTCAACACATCCACTGGAAAATCATACAGACGGCTCAAGGAAGAATAGCCTGTACCAAAATCATCAATATATAAATCAATGCCCAGATTTTTGAATTCCTTTAGGATTTCTACAGTAGCATCGGGATCATTTACCAACACGCTTTCCGTGATTTCTAGTTTTAACTGGTTACTACTTACACAGTTTTCTTGTAAAGTTTTTTGGGTAAACCCCACCAATGAATTATTCAGTAATTGATTAGCTGAGACATTTACACTGACCGAAAGGCGATCACTCCTCGGAAATAATTGATTCCAAACTGCTAACTGAGTCACAGCCGCATTTAATACCCATTCACCTATGGGATTGATTAATCCCGTACTTTCGGCAAGGGGAATAAATCGTTGAGGAGCAATTATGCCAAGTTTAGGGTGCATCCACCTTAGCAGTGCCTCAAATCCTAAAACTCTGCCTGTATTAAAATTGATAATAGGCTGATAGTAGAGCTTTAACTGTTGACGTTCTGCAGCCAACTCTAGGTCTTTATAAAATTCCTGATCTTCTCCAAAGCGATCGCAGACCTCATTTTGGAGAATAGTATTTTGTAATTCCAAGGAGTCTGCCCGCCGATGCAACTGTTTTTGGAGTTGTCGCAGTTGAATGTGCGTATCT
>JBBQHY010000004.1:0-24118 GCA_038324415.1 Pseudanabaenales cyanobacterium
TACTATGGCTGACCACTTTTCTTGACTGGTAATAACAGTTTTTAGTCTAAACTCCAGTTAGTAGGTTTTTGTAATGTTGCTTCAGTGGATAACGAAGTAATTCGTCAAGCACTAGACTTGAACTATAAGGATTTTGAGGATGCTATTCAATACTCTGTGGCGATCGCATCGCAATTAGATGGAATTGTCACTCGCAATCCAAAAGACTACACGAACAAAAAAATTCTCATATTTACACCCCAGAAACTAATTGAAACTATTGGGATCGAGAGTAACCAAACAACGTAATATCAAAACGTAACGGGTTAAATGAGTTCTTAGCTTGGTATTATGCTTGTATTACTATTTACAAACCTATACCTAATAACTAATTTATGGACTTATCTCTAATTCCAGCCCAACCCAAACCCGGAATTCTTAACGTCATCATTGAAATTCCAGCAGGTAGTAAAAACAAGTACGAATTTGATAAGGATTTGAATGCATTTGCCCTTGATCGCGTTTTATACGCCTCCGTTCAATATCCTTACGACTATGGCTTTATTCCTAACACCCTAGCTGAAGATGGTGATGCCATGGATGGTATGGTGATTATGGATCAGCCGACTTTTCCTGGTTGTGTAATTGCTGCTCGTCCGATTGGCATGTTAATTATGATTGATGGTGGCGATCGCGATGAAAAGCTACTATGTGTACCCGTCAAGGATCCTCGGTATGCCCATGTTAAATCCTTAGATGATATTGCTCCCCATCGTCTAGAAGAAATTGCTGAATTCTTCCGTACATACAAAAACCTTGAGAAGAAGGTTACAGAAATCCAAGGTTGGCAAAATGTTGATGCTGTTGAAGTTTTTGTGAATAAGTGTATCGCTGCCTATAATCGCTAATTCCAATTTTCTCCTTTCCTCCGATCCCGTAATCAAGTTGTTAGGTATCAAGGGGGAAGGATAGTTTTTAGAACATACCTAGGGACTTGACTTCAGATAATTGGATCGATCCGATTTTGTTTACTTACTACCCACCGTAAAAATATACATAACTGAAATAGGGGCAAAGACCCATCGCATCAATCTATAAATTTCCGACACCCCAAAAAGACTAATCTTTGACTGGGAAGGTAACTTAAGTTCGGGTTAAGGATTGGAGTTTAATCATTCTAAGGGGGGCTGGGGGGGATCACACAGATAGAGATAGGATTTTCAGATTTTTTTATCCCAAACTCACGTTAAGTAAGTGTGCTTCTCAGTTATTAAAACCAAAATTACAGCAGAGAAAACAAAAAAGTGTAAATTAAACGGAATAAAGTTGTTACTGCCACTAGGCTTACACCTGCGATCGCACTCAACAAAACAATCGTAGTAATGGGAGGTAAGGAGAGCTTAAATAAGAATCCGACTCCCACCACAATTAAAAAACTGACGACATCGGCAGCTAGGAGATCTTTGTTATCCATTGTCTGAGAAATTCGTAAAAACATAACAGCCAGCATTAGTCCTGCGACAATCATTAAACTGGGGTAGACTCCGATCTGAGCAAATCCTACGGTATAGGCAAAAATTACGAGTAAAGCAGCTTCAAATCCCACTAAAAAGGCGGAAAATAACTGCATACTCAATGGTGGCAAAGTTAGGGTCTTAGGAATGCGTTGGGGCTTTGGTGGAGGAGTTTGGGGAACTGAGGAACTTACAGATTGATTACCGATTGGTTGACTGATTGGTTGGTTAATTGGTTGATTTACCGAAGGAGGATTAATGGCTGTATTAACATTAGCTTGACTGATGATTGGGGCAGGATTAGAGTTAAGGGCATCCAAGACATCTTGGGCTGAGGCGAAGCGATCGCTGGGGGCATTTTCTAGCATTCGATCTAAAATATCAGCTAGTTTAGAACTGACTTGAGCCTGCGATCGCCAATCCCATCTATTTGTACTAGCATTAAAAAGCTCTTCGGGTTGTTTGCCTGTAAATAGAACCGCACAGGTGGCAGCAAAGGCATATAAGTCTGTGGATGGAAATACCCGATCGCCTCGCATCTGTTCAGGTGCGCCATACCCTGGGGTAAATATACCCGTGGACTTTTGACTGGCGGCGGCTACGGTTGCTTGTTTAACTGCCCCAAAATCCAATAGATATAACTGATCGTCTGAGGTTTTGAGCATGATATTAGATGGCTTAATATCACGGTGGATGGAGTTGTTATCGTGGACGAATTGCAGGACAGGTAAGAGGCTAGTCATAATTCTAATTACCTCTGCCTCTGGCAATGCCCCATACTGCTCTGTAACTTTTTCGAGGGTGATGCCGTCTATAAATTCTTGAACCAAATAAAAATAAATTTCATCCTTGGGAGTCAGATAGCCGCTCACAGGCACTTCAAAAAATGCTAATAAATCGGGAATTTGGGGATGTCTGCCTAGTTCTTCTAAAACTGCCCCTTCTCGATCGAATAACTCTTTGGCAAATTCCATTTGATCGGGATTTAAGCCTACGGGTAAAAGTTGCTTAACCACACATTTTTTCATGGCAGGCGTATAGCGATCGCGGGCTAAATACGCAGCCCCAAATCCACCTCTAGCTAATGGTCTTTCGGTTATATATCGTCCTGCCAAGATTAAGGGCATTCCACATTTCACACAAAACTTTTGAACAACACTTTTAAGGGTATTACCTGTATCTAGTTCTGGGAAGGTATTGATATGGTTACAGGTAGGACGAGTGCAATAAACTTCCACGATGGCTTCCTTAATTTGCAACTATTTGGGCAGAGTGATTCACAAAGAACTAGATTCCAGAAAACTAGCGATCATCGCTAATATTAAAAAAGATACTGAGCAAAGCTGGTTTACCATCAAAGATAAAGGGCTGCAAAGATAGGAATGCCTTAAATAGATTTCTACCTTCAGGCTTGCATACTAATTGGTAATTTCGGACATATCCATCTTTAGCCAGAGCATCAGAAATATTCTCAGAGTCATGGGAGTCATTATATAAAGATTGAATTTTGCGTCCAATTAAGTCCCAAGAAGCAATACCAAACGTACTACTAGCGATCGGGTTGGCATATAGAATTTCGCCATCAAAGCTCCGACTAATCACCACAGGTAGAGGAATTACATAGGCAATCATTTGTAGCTGATCCATATTTTGCCGAGAAGATTCTGCTAGTTCGGACTCACGGCGATCGCTAATATCTTCAACCGTACCTACATAAAACAGAATTTCATCCTGTTGATCGCGCACAGCATTCATACTTTCCCGAATCCAAGCAGTGCTGCCATCCCGTCGATAAATTTGGGACTCAAATCCAGATACTGTTCCCAGTTCTTCTAGGGTTGTCTCAAACTCTTTTCTTAAACTCATGCTGACGTATGGTTTGATTTCATTACTGTTAAAATCATCCATTAATTCGTCAGCAGAGCCATAGCCATAAATATCTGCCAGTGCCTGATTTACACTTAGATATTCACCATCGGGGCTAGTTTGAAAGATGCCTTCCATGACATTCTCAAAGAGGGCTCGATACTTCTCTTCAGCCTGCCTTAGGGATTCTTGGGCACGAATGCGATCGCGGAGTAATTGCTTGAGTTGGAGATTTTGTTCCTGTAGGTGTCTTTGCAAGCGGCGTACAGTTAGTTGATTATCCATCCGAGCTAAAACTTCTTGAAGCTGAAAGGGCTTGGTTACATAGTCTACGCCTCCCACATCAAAGGCTTTAACCTTATCTAAAACATCATCAAGGGCGCTAATAAAAATTACAGGAATATCCAAGGTTTGGACATCTCTTTTTAAGCGTTCACAGACCTCATAGCCGTCCATATCAGGCATATTAATATCTAGTAAGATCAAATCAGGAGGAGCAGATTGGGCAGCCATTAAAGCCAATTGTCCGTTAATTGCCTTGCGAACTTTGTAACCCTGCTCTGTGAGCATAGATGCCAAAAGCCGTAGATTGTCAGGGGTATCGTCAACAACTAAGATGTCACCTTTAATTTGTTCGGGGCGAGCGCTCATGGGTTCATGTCTCTAGTAGAATCTCTAGTAAAATTTAAACTCTAAATTAATCCTTAATCAAATTAGCGGTGAGGGAAATGAGCTTGTCAAATCGAAAGCTAGTTACCAAATCTCTTAATCCACTAGCTAGATTACCATTAGAAACCTGCTCTATAAGCTCTAAAATTTGATCCTCATCCAGTTGACTGGCAGCAAGATAAATTTGCTCACGCCACTGCTCAGGCATAAACTCAAGATCTTGAGAACTTAATTCTTGGGTGCAACTAGATGGAAGCGATCGCAGATTAGAATTAGGAATATCCTCATACACATAACTCACGCCTAAGTATTCGCCCATTTTGGCAAAAAGTAACTCAGTTTGAAAGGGTTTACGCACAAAATCATCACAACCTGCGGCAATAACCTGCGATCGCTCCTCCTCAAAGGCGCTGGCAGTGAGGGCAATAATCACCGTGTTTTGTCCTTGGGCTGTAGCTTTAATTCTTCTAGTAGCCTCATACCCATCCATCACAGGCATCCGCATATCCATCCAAATTAAATGAGGCGACCAATCTTCCCAAATCTCAATTCCCTGTTTCCCATCTTCCGCCACTTTTACTTCAAATCCCATCGGCTCTAATAATTTACATAGAACCATCTGGTTTTCTGGGCGATCTTCAACAATTAAGATTTTATACTGGGGTTGATTTGGAGCTAGACCTAAAACCCGTCTGGTTGATTTTAATTCTGGGGTAGGAATATCGGTGGAAACAGGAGTTTGAACGGGAATCTCAAACTTAAAAGTAGTTCCTAGGTCAATAATACTACTGACAGATATATCTCCGCCCATCAGCCTTACAAACTGCCGACTAATGGGTAAACCTAAACCAGTTCCTTCTTGGGATTTTTGTCCCGATGCACTTTGGACAAAAGCTTCAAATAGGCAATCAATTTCTGAACTAGCAATACCAGTGCCAGTATCACTAACAGCAAATAGTAACTGATGGTAATTGTAATTTACGGAGAGGCTCTGCACAGATAGGGTGACGACACCTTGATCGGTAAATTTAATAGCATTGCCCATAAGGTTAATTAAAACTTGGCGCAACTTACCTTCATCTCCGGTGATGTAACGAGGCACCTCAGCCCCAATTTCACAGGTTAGATTTAGTTCCTTAGATTTAGCCTTAAATCTCAACATTTCTTCGATGCTATGAAGCAGGTGATGGAGGTCAAAGTTGCCATAGTTTAATGTGGCTCTTCCTGCTTCAATTTTTGACATTTCCAGAACATCATTAATTAAGGATAGTAAATGCTCACCGCTCCGATTAATAATCTGGAGAGAGTCTTGATGATCTGAGTTTAGGGAAGAGTCGCGCGCTAAAACTTGCGTAAATCCTAGGATGGCATTAAGGGGGGTTCGTAACTCGTGGCTCATATTAGATAAGAATTCACTTTTGGCACGATTAGCCTGATCTGCCGCATCTTTAGCTTTTTGTAGTTCCGTTTCCGCTAGTTTGCGACTGGTAATATTTTCGACTAAGCCTTCATAGTACAAAAGCCTTGATTGAGAATCTTTCACAGCACGGGCATTTTCAGAGGTCCAGATAATGCTGCCATCTTTACAGTAAACTTGAGAATCAAACCCCGAAATTGTGCCATAGGTATCCATTAGCTCCACAAAATCTTGGCGGCGGTGGGGATCTACATATATCTCCTTGGCAATGTCATCAATGCTAAACATTAACTCATCGGCAGAATCATAGCCAAAAATTTGAGCAAGGGCAGGATTGGCACTGAGATATTCACCATCATGGGTGCTTTGATAGATGCCCTCAACGGCATTTTCAAAGATGCTACGGTATTTTTCTTCGGTATTTTTTAGTGCCTCTTCCGCCGCAAATCGCGCACTAACGTCACGAACAAGTCCAATTACCGATAATTCCCCATCTAGTTCAAATACTCCTACCCTAGCCTCAATGGGGAAGGTGCTTCCATCTTTATGCCGATTAATACCATCAATTGTGAGCGGTGCTCCTGGTTTCATTTGTTGCCATGCCGACTTAAGCTGATCTGGGGTTTTCCCAACTTCAATATCAAAAATAGTTATAGCCAGAAGCTGATCGTGGGAATAGCCTAAATTTTGGCAGGCGCGTTGGTTGACTTCAAGGATATTTCCTTCTAGATCGTGGACAAACAGAGCATCAGTTACATTTTCCAGAAGAGAACGAAATTTTGCTTCACTTCTACGCAATTGTTCTTCTGCCATTCGCCGATCGCTAATATCACTGAGAACCGAAATGATGCAGTCTTCACCATTAATTTTAATTTGCTCGGCGGATATTAGCCCTACCCCGATTTTCCCATCACGTTGTCGCAGTTCTATTTCTTGGTTTCGGACGTATCCTTGGAATTTTAGGGATTGGGTAAAGGTATGGCGATCGCTAAGATTTTGCCACATATTTAATTCTAGGCTCGTCTTTCCGATAATTTCGTGACCTTGGTAGCCTGAAAATTCTAAAAAGCTATCGTTAACATCAAGATGACAACCATCTTCGAGGCGGGTAATGGCGATCGCATGGGGAGTTGAGCGAAAGGCTGTAGCAAATTTGGTCTCGGAGAGTTCTAGGGCATCACACGCTTTGATCCGTCTTTGAATCTCTTGCTGTAAATCTTGATTCTGGTTTTCTAGTTGTCTTTGCAGGTGCCGAATTGATAGTTGATTTTTAATTCGAGCTAAGACCTCCTGAATCTGAAACGGCTTTGTGATGTAATCTACTGCACCTAATTCAAAGGCTCTAACTTTGTCAGAGGGACTATCTAAAGCACTGAGAATAATAATTGGGACATCTTTTATCACCGCCATGGTTTTGAATTTTTGACAGACTTCGTAGCCATTCATATCTGGCATTTGAATATCTAAAAGAATCAAGTCAGGGCAGCACATTTGCACTTCCTCGATCGCTTCTTTGCCACTACTAATACATCTAGTCTCGTATCCTTGACTTCCGAGAATTTGCTCCAGTAATAGGAGATTGCTTAGGGTGTCATCAACTACTAATATGTCTGCCTTAAAACTACTCATACTAATATTGATTAATGTTTAAAAATATAACTTTTGACAAAAGGCTAAGAGAGCTTTTATTACAGGTAAGCTTACCCATTATTTAATAATCGCTATCCCTATTGCATCCCCTACTAGGTAACTATTTTCTATCCCGAATGATTCAATGCCGCAATCCATTCTCTAATTTCAATCGGTAGGATAAATTTAGTGCGATCGGTGTTGCTAATACAAATATGCTTGGTTTGGGCAATACTCAAAAGTTTGGAATGCTCATTTGTAATTTTGTAGCTGATTTGAAAACTATAACTATCTAATTTTTGGGGTTGGATATTAATAATTAAGCGATCGCCACAAAAGATAGGATGTAAAAAATCTACCTGAGCCTGCACGATCGGCACGGCGTAGCTACCCGAATTACTAAAAAATAGTTTTAGTTCAAAGCCCATCATCTCCAAAGAATGCTCGTAGGCTTCATGGCAGATTGTTAAAATATTTGCAAAAAATACCACTCCCGCTGCATCTGTATCCTTAAAATGAACTATTCGATCATAGTTAAATCGCATACTTTTGTAGCTCTTCTATGCTTACGGACTTTAGGGTTGCTTCATGGGTAGCAGCTAAAATAATTGGAGGAGCCACACCTGCTTCTAAAGCTTCTTGCCACCGAGATAGGCACAAACACCAGCGATCGCCTTGTTTCAGTCCTGAAAAGCTAAAACTAGGTGTGCTTAAATCATTCCCTCTAGACTTAGTGAAGGCTAAAAACTCGTCGGTAATTTCCGCGCAAACTACATGAGTTCCTAGATCTTGTGCTCCTGTTTCGCATTTACCATCCCGATAAAACCCAGTCATCGGGGAAGTGCAGCAGGTTTGTAATGGTTCCCCTAATACATTTTTCGCCTGTGTCATAATTTTAATATTTTAAGGATTTTTAGTATGAGTGACATATGATCTTAACTCTTGGGATCGCTGGAAAGGGAGTAATGACTATATCAACAGCCAGCCAAATAAATCATCGATCGTTAGATTTAAATTGTTGATAAATGACGGGACTGGAAGTAAATTATCTGGTTCGTCAAATACCTCAATTTCTTGTTTGGGACGATAAACAAACACGGCTTTCTCGGCAGGGTCAATTAACCACCCAATCTGGGTTCCATATTTTAGGCAATTAAGGATATTTTTCGTGACTTTTGTATGACTTTGTTCAGGAGATAGAATTTCGATTGTCCAGTCGGGGGCTACGGAAAAAATATTAGCAATTTCTCCATTTTGGTCACAGGGAATTCGATCCCAAATTAAGACGGCAATGTCAGGTACTACTGATCGCCCGCCAAAAGTACAGCGCAACTCAGGAAACGCATAAGCGATTTTTTGAGGTTCGGCGATCGCATTAATGATAGGGACAATTTTTCCTTGGATTCTACTATGTTTACCTTGGGGCATTGGCTTTGGAATAATTTGACCATCGATATACTCACTAGCAGGTTTAGTTTCAGGTAGTTTCAAAAACTCCTCTAATGTCAGTATTTTTGGTTGTATTTGCACCATTTTGAGTTATCTATAACTTAGTTAATTACTCAGTTAATTTAAGAAATTAAACCCCTAGTCCATCTTATCTCCGAGGGAGACTCACAGATGCTCTAGTTAACCTTAGAGACATCTGCGGCATCTTCAGGTTTAAACTCTAAAGACACTCCATTCATACAATAGCGCTGCCCTGTTGGCTTTGGCCCATCATTAAAAACATGTCCCAAATGTCCACCACAATTGCGACAATGGACTTCAACTCTAGTCATAAACAAGCTGCGATCTGTAGTGGTTTCGACACTATTTTCTAGGGGGTCATAAAAGCTGGGCCAGCCTGTACCGCTATTAAACTTCGTTTCAGAGGTAAATAAAGGAGTACCGCAAGCTGCACAAACATAAGTTCCGGGTTCATATACTTTATCTAAAGGATTAGTACCCGCTCTTTCTGTGGCATGTTTACGTAATACCTGAAATTGTTCTGCAGTCAAAATCGACTTCCATTCTTCTTCGGTTTTAGTAATAGGAAAATTTTGATCTTTCGGAGTAGTCATAATGTTTAACTTTGTTATTCAGAATTGAATTGGTAATTTAAGCTACTCCCTTTCCAGTCAAAGATTACTCCTTTGGGGGTGTGGGGGCTGCGTCCCCACGAAGGGGCTTTGCCCCTTAACCCCATTTAAACTGTGTATTTTTCTATGGTGGGAAGGGAGTAGATAGGGATGTCTATACTATGTTATACGGCAGCATGGTAAATCTGGATGAGAGTAGATGGTAATTTTCCATTGTTAAATTATTAAATTAATTGATGATTAATTAATGCGATCTCCACTGGCTAGATCAAACAGAAATAAATGCTCAGGTTGAAACTCTGCCCAGATCAAGTCTCCTGATTGCCAAATACTATTAGTACGGTCTTCTAGGTAAATAAATTGTTGAGGGTCAGAAATTAGTGAAGCTTTAATTAAAGTGCGATTTCCAAGAGCCTCCACAATCACAATTTGTAAATCCAGCCTAGTTCCTTGTCTTTGAGGCACTAAAGGTTGCAGGTATTCAGGGCGAATTCCTAGTTTTAAGGATTGTCCCTCGGCGGAGATTAAGAGCGATCGCATTTGGGCAGGACAATCTAAAACCTGATCCCCAATCACAAAAGTCTGATTACGATAAACTGCAGTGAGGATATTCATGGGTGGACTGCCTAAGAAAGTCGCAACCATAAGGTTTTGGGGATTATGATAAATTTCTCTACTATTACCAATCTGTTGAATTTTTCCTCTTTCTAAAACAACAATGCGATCAGCTAGGGTCATTGCCTCGGTTTGATCGTGGGTGACATAGATCATGGTGATGCCCAATTTTTGGTGCAGGAGTTTAAGTTCGGTGCGGGTATCGTCTCGAAGTTGAGCATCTAAATTAGATAAAGGTTCATCTAGTAAAAATACTTGAGGTTCACGGGCGATCGCCCTTCCTAATGCTACTCTTTGCTGCTGTCCTCCCGATAATTGGGCTGGTTTGCGGGTCAGTAATTGTTCAATGCCCAAGGATGCGGCAACGATTTGGATGCGTTGATTAATTTGCTGGGAATTTCCTGCTTTCCGCATTTTTAAACCAAAACTTAAGTTCTCGGCAACGGTCATATGGGGATAGAGAGCATAGTTTTGAAACACCATTGCTATATCTCTTTGGCGGGCAGGAACTTGATTGACAAGGCGATCGCCAATATATAAATTTCCAGATGTTGGTTTTTCTAAACCTGCAATCATCCGTAGAATCGTGGACTTACCACAGCCAGAGGGACCAACTAAAACTAAAAACTCACCATCAGCAATCTCTAGATTAATTTCATCAATTCCATCAGTTCCAGACCAGCGTTTGACAATATTTTCAAGCTTAACCTGCGCCATAATTTCGGGATTAAATAAAATTAATTGAAAGTTTAGGGCTAGAACTCAATCATATCAGGCTAATTTATAACGGCTCAAATCAGCGGCGGTATTAGGCTTCAATCTTGCCTGACAAATGGGACCAAGTGCATCATGTAATCCCGTTTTCCTATTGGCACACCAGCCATGCGAAGAATGTCGTAAGCCCTAACCATATGAAAGTATAAGTTGGGAATCAGAAAATCATTCACATAGTTGCTACCCGATAACTCCGCATATAGCCCCTGTCCTAAGTCAATACGCGTAACCTCATCTAGCTTTTCGTCTTCAACTTTCACGTCCGCCAGCAGCTTATTGGTATTTGATATGTGTTCGTATGCCTGTTGAAAAGATAAAACATCTGGATCTAGATTATTCATAGGCTTGCCTTCACACCAAAAGGCAAAGTTGCATGGCTGATTGCAGGTAAAAGCAATCTGTGTCCCAAAGGGAAGCATATCTTCCACAATGCGCTTCTGAAAGAAAGAGTCGCTGTCCCGAAAATGAGACTGCGCTGTTATCAACAAGTCTTCAAGAGTCGCTAAACGGCTTTGGAAGAGAGCTTGGATGGAGGCTATACTCTAATTTTGCATTTCGTGATCCCTCAAAACCTATTTCATGAAATCTAGGATACCTTACGGGCTAACTTCTATATTTACAGCGAATTACGATCAAACGTGCCACAGATAGAAAAGTAAAAACCATAACGGGGCTAAGCCCTGCGACCCTTTTTGTGGCGGATTTGAAATCAAAGTGCTGTAATTACCAGCTTTACACTCTCCACTAAGTAGGTAATTATAAGTAAAGTAAAAAAAGTAAGGGTCGAAGAGCGAGGTTCCCCGTTCTGTTTTTTAGGATTTGGGGTCTAAACAAGTATTAACTTTACTTTGTCACTTCAATAAAAACTATGACTAATAGAACCAATAGATTTGTTGTGATTTTAGTCGGGCTAGTAATCTTTTTGTTTACCCTTTTTGGTGTTCTATTCGTTCCCTACTTTGTGGGCAAGTTATCCATAATTGCCATGCCTGCCATACTCTTTAATCTAAGGGTACCCCTGTGGCTCCTAGCAATTATTACATGGATACAAAGATTTTTTTATATTGCGATCGCCCAGTTCTCGGTTTTTGGACCTATTGTTTTTTTATATTTTGGCACTGGATTAATCGCTTTAGGACTGCGTTATTCTAAGTCTGTAAAAATAACTCATGTAATTGCCTACAGTAGTGGTATCAGCATTTTGGTGCTTGTGGGGGGATTTTTGGAAATTTTGAATTTAGGTTCTACCATTGCGATCGCCGCGGTACCTTTAGGCATCACTACTGGAGCTATCACTAAACTATTTTGGTTAAATGGCTTTCACAAATTTTACTCCACAACAACTGTATTTATTGCGGTTCTGCTAGGCAACTTTATGGGTTTTTTTGTGGCAGGGGCGATCTTAGGGCTACAATCATCAGGCAACGGTATACCCTGGACTCAAAGTCTCTTTCCCACGTTTTTATTGCAACTACTCTTAGCACTTTCCCTCAGAAAACAATTGCAATCTCAAAACAATCCCCATTCATAGGCTACGGTGTACACACAAGTTAAAAAGCTATGCACACAAGTCTAAAGACTGTTGCTATACAAGGCTTTCAAGATTTAAGCTTACTCTCAATAATTCAAGCTTACTGAGAGTAATGAACGATAAATAAAGGTTTCAAAACCCAAAAATATCTCGAATCCGCTTAAAGGGGACTTGTGTGTACACGGCAGATTCATAGGTGGGTGTGGTAAAACCACTAATCTTTAGCTGGGAAAGGAATAGGTTTAATTTAGTAAATAGATTAAATAATTTCACAACTACAGCAAGGGTGTAGCAATTATGTGGGGGTAGCTTTAAATATTTCTCAAGTCCTTTGCAAAATAACTAATCTGAGGCTCAATATAAGCTTTCTATATCAAATTTTCTGTGATCTAAATTAAATGCTTAATTTGGGGAGTAGTTTGAAAATGGTAGTATATTGACGTTGAAATGCTAAAGCTAAAATCTAATAGCGGAGTTAACTTATACCTATGTCAGACTTTAATCGTGGCATTATGAAGTTCGATGGAGCAGACAAACCTATTGTTTTGATTCTATCGGCGGTAATAATTTTAAGTGGCATTACATTTTTGATCTGGTGGGGTTTAAATACAGCTTATACAGCATAATTCTGGTACTTCTTTGCCATTGGCTTTAATCATCTAGTTCATATCCTTAATTCAAATATACAATGTCCGAAAATCAAGAAATTTTAGGGGCGGCGATCGGCTGTATTCCCAGTGGAATGTTTGTTGTAACTACCACTCAAGACGAAAAGCATGGAGTAATGTTAGCTTCTTGGGTGCAACAAGCAGGGTTTGTGCCACCAACTGTGACGATCGCCGTGGCAAAGGGCAGACATATATCTGAACTCCTAACCATTGGTAGCTCTGTAGTGGTGAATATCCTTGAAAAAGGACAAGGTAAGCTAGTTGGGCATTTTGCTAAAAGTTTTGAACCCGACATTAATCCCTTTGCTGGAGTTAATACAGCGATCGCTCCCAGTGGTCAGACCTATTTACAAGAGGCACTTGCCTATTTGGATGCTACAGTTACGCAAATAGTGGATGCGGGAGATCACAACCTAGTTCTAGCTCAAATTAATGGCGGTGAAAAACTAGGTGATGGTGAATCTGCTACCCACACTCGTAAAAATGGATTCAAGTACTAACGCCAGTACATGATCTACTCTATCCCGCCTCATACTTATCAGATTGCCCCTTATCACTCCCTTGTGTTGTCCCTAGCCACAGAGGAGGAACCTGCTGTTGCCGATACTTTAAATATTCCTGAAGCTAAAATCCCTAGAGTACAGTTAGGATTGCGGTCGCTAATGATCGGAATTCCTAGTTTTTCCAGAAGCAATTTACTCTCCCAAGTTGGACCAATTAAGCCAGGGCGACTTGCTAGCCCTAAGCCAGAGCCAATTACGATTCCAGTCCTAGCTACTGGGGAATTAGTAAATGTGACCGCCGATCGCCAAGAATATAATGCCAAAGATCAAACATTTATCGCTACTGGGAACGTCACGGTCAAATATCTCAATACCGAGCTCAAGGCAGATGTGGTTAAGCTTAATTTAATAACCAAAGATGCCATGGCGGAGGGTAAGGTACTTTTACAAAGGGGAGATCAGCGCATCAAAGGAGGCTTACTATCCTATAACTATGGAACAGCTAAAGGCTCTCTGGATAATGCCTCGGGGTTTCTCAATCTCAATAATCTCAACTCTACCCAAGTTAGTCGCCTGCCGTCGGATGTCAGTTCTAGGTCTTCAATTATTAATGTTTTAGGTGAAGGGAATTCGGCAAATAGAGGTAAAGGTATCAGTAGACTTGGGTTTCAAGCAGATAAGCTAATTCTAGATGGGGATAACTGGACAGCCGAAAATCTTAAGGTTACTAACGATCCCTTTAGCCCCCCAGAATTAGAACTCCGCTCCCCAAAAGCTACCCTTACCAAAATTTCGCCCACCCAAGATCGCCTAGACGCAGAATCCCCAACTCTAGTCTTTGATCAAGGGTTTACCTTACCTATTCCCTTCAATAGCATAATTTTGGATCGGTTTGAGCGATCGCTCCCAGTAAGGCTAGGGTTTGATCGACGCGATGGGGGCGGATTTTTTTATCAACAAAACTTTGATGCCTACACCAAACCTGATATAAATTTTCAGATTTCACCGCAGATATTTTTGCAAAGAGGACTAGAGGGAAACTTACTAGACGCCAATATTTTGGGAGTAGCCGCTAAACTAAATGCAGTTTTACCTGAGGGGCAATATTTTGCAGGAACTGCGACCTTATCTGGACTAAATTTAGGTAATTTTGAAAATCAATTTAGAGCAAATTTACAATACAGCCGCCCAGTATTTGATGATTATGTTTTAGTTGCTCAATATGCCTACCGCGATCGCCTATTTAATGGTTCCTTGGGTTTCCAAGATGTGCGTAACTCTCTGGGAGCTAACTTATTTTCACCAAATTATGTGCTCGGAGATACCCAAATTAATTTTAGCTATCAAGTTGGGGCGCAGTATATAGGCGCCGATCGTGATCGGGGTAATTCTCAGCCTGTAGATGTGGCTAGTTTAGTCAGATTACAGGGAGCCGCCGCCCTCAGTCGATCATTTCCATTATGGACAGGTACAGCATTACCTGCGGAGAAAGAGTTGGGCTTAAAGTATCTACCTGAGCCAATTACACCAACTATTGCCGCTTTTTTGGGTGTAGCAGCCAACTATGCTTTTTACTCTAGTGGCGACTCTCAAAGTTTCTTGTCAGGCACCGTGGGCTTAGTAGGCATATTTGGAAATTTCTCGCAGCCCTACTTTGACTACACTAAGCTAAATATTAGCTATACCCAAGGCATTGTAGTTGGAAAATCTCCATTCCTATTTGATCGGATTGCTGACGCTCAGACTATTACTTTAGGCATTGTGCAGCAGATTTACGGACCCGTTCGTTTTGGAGCAGAGCAGTCATTTAATCCCGCCACAGGTAGAATCGTAGACTCAAACTATAGCTTGCAGTACGATCGCCGCACCTATGCCATTGTCATTCGCTATAATCCCGTCCGTGAAATTGGCGAAGTCGTGTTTCGGATTAGTGACTTTAATTGGAATGATACTGGTTCCAATGTAACACCAGTTACAGGGGGCTTAGAACGCAGGTAAATTTTCACTATCCGCAAATTTCAGCAACTTACCTATTTAAATACAATACAATAGTGTTGTTTAGATCACATACTGTTCAAAGTTAATAAATAACTGGTATGCTCTTTACTTAATTAATTTAGATGTATCTTCAGAGGGATAAAGCGAATGCTACATCGCAAAATATATCAACTGTGCGAAGCCAAAAGCGATGTGTGGATTTATCTTAGAGATCAAGGGCGTTGGCTAGAAAGAGCAAAGATTTTAGACATAGAGGGCGATATTGTTACACTTCGCTATGAAACCGACGATGAAGATGAAGTTTCCTCATGGGAAGAGATGGTGCGACTAGAAAGTATCGGGGCGGTTACGCAAAAACTAGCTTCTGTGCCTAGGGGCTACGTTTCTTCGCAGGATATTTTGATCTCTGACGATTGTCCAGAGTCCGAGCAAATCCAACGCCGACCAGACATTGCCGATTAACTTCGGCTATTTTTAATTCGGTTAAAAGTATGCAGCCTGTTGACTTAACTACCCTTGTGGCTATTTGCCATGAACTTGGGGATTATTTGCCTGCCCGTTTAGAACAGGTTTATCAAAGCGATCGCCACACTATTTATTTGGCACTCAGAACCCTAGAAAAAAAACTATGGTTGTTAATTTCTTGGCATCCTCAAACTGCCAGAATTCATATTAGTTTGCCGCCACCGCCCCACTCTGATACTTTTACCTTTAGTCAGCAAATTTGGCACCAAGTTACAGGTTTAGCATTAGTAGCTATTAATCTTGTTAGTCCTTGGGAACGAGTCATAGATTTACAATTTGCCAAACGTCCCCATGACCCCATTGAGGCACACTTGTATGTGGAAATTATGGGCAAATATAGCAATGCTATTTTGGTTAATAGTGAGAATGAGATTGTCACCGCCGCCCACCAAGTTAGCAACAAGCAATCACGGGTACGCCCTATTCAAACTGGCGATCGCTATGAATTACCTCCTACTCTGGTTGAGGATATTCCCACTTTGTCTGAACCTATAGAAGTATGGAGCGATCGCTTAAGTTTAATCCCCCAACCTATTCTCAAAAGTCTAGTTACAAATTATCGAGGTGTGAGTTCGGCTTTGGGGCGATCGCTTTTGGAACTTTCAGAAATTGATAGTAACTCTAATACCGAAAATCTTAGCCCTCAAAATTGGCAAAACCTCTATCAAGCTTGGCATAAATGGCTAAATTGTCTGGATTCCAAGCAATTCTTACCTAAAAAAACCGCCAACGGTTATACCCTAATTGGTAATTTTGGGCATGAAACTGTGAATCAGCTAGTCCAAGAATATTATGGGCAAATTACGGCAACCCAAGAATTTCAGCAACTTTACGATCAGGTTAATCAAAACCTCAACACCCAATTAAAGAAACTGGGAATTAAGGCTAAATCATTTCAAGAACGTCTAGAGCAATCTGACCAAGCCGAACAGATAAAAACTTATGCAGATTTGTTAATGGCGCATATTTCCAATTGGGAGCAGGGAAGCACGGTAATTACAATTAAGGATTTTCATAGTTTAGAGCCCGTAACTATTCCCCTAGACCCACAACAAAATATCATTCAAAATGCCCAAGCTCTCTATAAAAAATATCAAAAACAAAAACGGGCTAAAGATGCGATCGCCCCGCTCCTAGAAGCCGTCAACATAGAAATACACTATCTGCAACAGGTCTTCACCTCAGTATCCCATCTCGAATTTGGGGATATAAAATCTCTACAAGAAATTCAATTAGAGTTAGCTCAACAGGGATATTTAAAGAGCGATCGCTTGGCAAAGCTGCAAAATAAATCACAAAATAAATCTAAATCCCAAAAATCCAAACAAAAACCTGAAGCTCCCCTCAACTGCCATCGGTTTAAAAGTCCCAGTGGTTTTGAAATTTGGGTGGGGCGAAATAACTATCAAAATGATCAACTTACCTTCAGAGTGGCAAATGACTATGACTTGTGGCTACATAGCCAAGAAATACCCGGTAGTCATGTATTATTACGCCTAGAGCCGGGTACTGTCCCCGAAACCCAAGACCTCCAAACCGCCGCAAATATAGCTGCTTACTATAGTCAAGCTCGACAAAGCGATCTCGTACCTGTAATTTTTACCAAGCCCAAAAACGTGTTTAAACCCAAAGGTGCCAAGCCAGGCATGGTAATTTATCGCCAAGAGCAAATTGTTTGGGGACAACCAAAGGCAGTAATACCGCTTTTATCGGTATAATTCCAGTGTTCAAAAAATAATTCAAAAAATAATCTTAGGAGTCTAATAGTGAAACAAATCAACTTTTTAGTCTTGTTTATAGTTACTATGGCGTTGGTACTGTTTGCTTTAGAGAATACAGCTACAGCCACAATTCAAGTTATACCTGGGACTGTCTTTGATGCACCTTTATGTATCGAGCTAATTGTGGCAATGGGGATTGGAGCTACCATCGCATGGCTATTTAGCGTATGGACAGGTATCCAAAATGCGATCGCAGGAGTAGGTAAAAACAAGCAAATTCAAAACCTGAAGCGACAAGTTACAGAATTATCAATTCAAGTGGATGACCGCAATAAAATCTTGACATCCTCACATTCTACGGCATCGGTAATTGATGTGGAATCCGAGGAAAAATCAAACCAATCTTAAAACTAAAGAAGATTGAGAATAATAGACTTAAAGATAATCAAATCTCTGATCTGTATTATTGAAACTAGGGTGAATTAATACTTATAGTTTTCTATTATTTATAGTATCAGAATTAATTAAAGCTCGCATAATATTAGCTTCATAAGAGAGAATGTTCTAAATCACTAATTCAAATGATTTTAATTTTAATCTGTTGGTTTTACACTACTATAATTTGCTATTCCTACGGCTTAATCTTACTCTGGTTAATAGAAAAAATAACCTCTACAAAAAGTACTCGTCCTCCATTTAGCCTAATTTGTTTAATAGGGCTTGCCCAATTATCGGCATTAACAACGATACTATCTCTTTTTATAAATATTGGCGCCTTAGCTATTTTTTTAATTACCTCAATTCCTGTTATCTTGAGTTTATATAATTGGAAAGGCTTTATAAAGTTAGTAAGTAAAGGTATTCAAGAAATTAAGCAGACACCAAGGCTCTACATAATTCTTTTAATTTCTATCCAAGTAACCTTAGCTATTAAATGTTCTTCTAGCATTTTCTTTCATTATGACACTGGCTTTTATCATGCCCAATCTATTCGATGGATTGAAACCTATGGAGTTACGCCAGGGCTTGTAAATTTATTAGCTCCCCTTGGCGTTGATTCAATGTGGTTACAGCCAAATGCTTTATTTGGATTTGCCTTTCTCCTAGATAATCCTATGCATAAAGTGATTGGCTTAACAATTTGCTGGTCAATATATTTGATTTTAGGAAGAATAAAGGATTTGATTATCCAAAAAAGACAGCCAATATTTAGCTCAGTCTTTTACGTATTAACTCTCATTCCATTGATTGAATTGGCGAGTAATCTAACCTCACCTTCAACTGATGAACCTGCAGCAATTTTTGTTTTATTAGCGATCGCTTTGACCTTAGAATTCATAGAAACTGAAGAAGAAGATAAGAAAATCCAGTTTGGAACGTTAATAGTTAGTCTATCTGCGTATGCATTTGCTATTAAACTCAGCACTATGCCAATTTTGATCTGTAGTTCCTATATTTTATGGATTAGTTTAAAAAAGAGACTATGGAACTTTATTTTTCTACAGGTATTAATAATTATTGAATTCATCTTACCGAAATCTATCCGCACGGCAATTTTATCAGGCTATCCTATCTATCCATTTCCATACTTAGATATTTTTAATGTTGATTGGAAAATGTCTAAGGAAAATGTTTTTACAGAAATGCAGTGGATCAAATCATGGGCAAGATTACCATTTGGAGATATGGATAAAGTATTGGGTGAGGGCATAGGATATTGGTTCCCTTCTTGGGTTACAACATTTCTAGGAAGCCCTATTGCTTGGAGTGGAATGATTTGCTTAATGATTTTTATTATTGGTTTATGCAAGAGAGATTTATTTCAAGTCAAAATTTTGATTAAGTTTAGTGTAATTTACATAACTGCAATCTTAGGCGTTACCTATTGGTTTATAACTGCTCCATATATTCGCTTTGGCTTTGGTTTTTTATGGGCATTAAATATTTTACTGATTACTCCAATGATTGTTTTAGCCATATCTTCCAAAAAACCAGCATTTATGTATTATCATCGAAACTACAAAATTCTAGCTGTAGCTCTTTCAGTGTCTTTATTGCCAATTATTCTATATTCTGAGTCTACGATCTGGCTTTTAGGTTCTGGAATTGTCCCTTCTCAAACATTCCCTGTTACTGCGAACTATCGCAAGCCTGATGGGTATACAAAAGCGGTGACAACCTTAAAAAGAGCCTGCGGGTTTAATTTATTGAAACCAGTCAAAGGGCAACTATGTTGGTACTCCGATATTCCATGTTCACCTTTTTCCTACGGAAAACCATCCTTAAGGGGCTCAGATTTACATGAAGGGTTTGAGAACGTTGATATCTGTACTAGATAAAAACTAAATAAAAACAGAATAAATAAAAAGCTGTTACTAAACTAATTATGAAAATTTCAATTATTACTGTATGTAGAAATTCCGAGAAAACTATTAATACAACTATCAAAAGTGTAATATCTCAGACCTACAAAAACATCGAGTACATTATCATCGATGGGGACTCTAAAGATAGAACTAAAGATATAGTTTTAGGTTATGGCGATCGCATTACTAAGTTTATTAGCGAACCAGATAAATGCTTATGGGAAGCAATGAATAAGGCTGTTAGATTGGCAACGGGAGATTTTTTGTATTTTATTAATTCCGATGACTATATTCTTGATGAGAAAGTAATTAATGATGCCGTAAATTTTATTAACGAAAGACCAAATTTAGATTTTATTTATGGCGATATTGAAGTTAGAATGCCTCCCCATAAACCAGTAATTCAAAAGTCTCCATATCCAGTCGAAATTATTGAATCTATGGTTGCTGGATGTAGTATTCCCCATGCAGGAAGCTTCATAAAATCAAATTTATTTGAGAAAATTGGTTTTTATAACGAACATTACAAAATTGGCTCAGATTATGAGTGGGTGACTAAATTAATGCAGGATCAGTCTCTTAAATTAGTCTATTTTCCTCGGGTTATCGCTTCATTTTATTTTGGAGGATTGTCAAGTGATATCAGAAAAAATCTCACGGAAATGTTTGAAATTCAAAATAATATTCTCATGTACCAAACTGATTACTGGATGGAAAAGCGGATTTTAGCTTTACAAAAGATTTATATGCTTAGATATGAAGAATTAATCGAAGCCCGAAAACTAGCGGATGAACGCTTTGCTTTTATTGAGGCTACAACTTTAGGCAAATTCTTACTTTCAATCAAAAAAGCCATAAAAGCGTTGAAAAATTAAATACTTTATTAATTACCCGTATTCTACCTATTGATAAATTGTGAAAATAAGCATTATTACAGTATGCAAAAATTCTGAAATCTTTATCGAGAAATCAATCCAAAGCGTAATTACTCAAACTCATAAAAATATTGAATATATTATTATGGATGGAGCTTCAACTGATAAAACTTGCGAACTAATTAATAATTACTCTTGCTATATTGATATTTTTAAAAGCGAGCCTGATCAAGGTTTATATGAAGCCATGAATAAGGCTATTGATTTAGCGACAGGGAATTTTTACTATTTCCTTAATTCTGATGACTATCTTTTTGACAACCAAGTAATAAGTGATGTTGTAAACTTTATTTCTATGAATCCTAATTCTGAATTTATTTACGGTAATTGTCAAACGAGATCAGCTTTGGGTATACTCTCAATTCATCAACCTGTAAAACCTGAACAGGTATTGGATGAAATGCTGATTTTGGGTGATTTTCCAATTCAGGCTGCTACTTTTTTCAAGGCTGACTTATTTACTAGGTTTGGATATTTTAGTTGTGACTATAAAATTGCTTCTGATTATGAGTGGTATACCAGAATTTTAAATAATCAAAATGTTTGTTTATCCTATTACCCTAGATTAATTTCTTCATTTTATCGAGGGGGATTATCCAGTGATTTTCGTAGAGTTTTTCCTGAAGTATGGGCTATTCAAAATCAAGCTTTAGTTTATCAAAGTGATTATTGGCAGAAACAAAAAGTAATTAAACTACAGGAATTAATTCTAAAAACACAAGAGTTAATCAAAGAAGCTAATCTTCTAACTAAGAATCGCCAAAATTTAATTAATTTAATCAGCAAATTTAATAAATTAAAAATTTAATTATTAATGAAAATTATAATTGATGGGACTCCAATTAAATCTAATCCCAGTGGAGTTGGGTTACATTTATTGAATTTAATTCAGTGGTTATATTTCTTGCAAAATACCAATAATCTTGGCTTTGATTATGAAATGGGAATATCCTATCAACCAGGATTAAAAAATTGGTTTAAAGGCAAGTTAGCTTTTCCAGAGTTAATTAATTCTTACTCAAACCTTTATAGCTTACCACTTCCCGTCAGAACTCTTAATCCATTTTTACTATATGCTCCCAATTTATTTTGTAATCTTTTTGAATCTAATTTAGCTTATCCAGATATAATCCATGGTACTAATTTTTTAGTTTATCCATTTAAGAAAAGTCTAAAGATTTTAAATATATATGACCTAACTTTTCTTAGGTATCCTGAGTATGTTAATTCTGTAGTCAAAAAATATGCAGAAGTTGTGAAGCAATGTCTGACTTGGACTGATTTAGTAATTTCAAGTTCTGAAAGTGTTAAACAAGATATTATCCAGCATTTAGATTTTCCGCCCGATCGCATTTATGTGACGCCTTTAGCTAGTAGATATAATCGTCAGTATGTTAAAAATCTTAACTATGAAATTCTAATTTCATCATTTAAAAAGTATCACTTCTCTAAGCCCTATATATTATTTGTCAGTAATATTGAACCTCGCAAAAATATTAATGCTTTAATTAATGCCTTTAATTTACTCAAGCAAAAATATAAAATTGAACATAACCTAGTTTTAATTGGACAGAAGGGCTGGAATTATGAGCCGATTTTTGAAGCGATCGCCAATTCCCCATATCACCAAAATGTTTACCACTTAGATTATTTATCCGATGAATTAGTAGCAACTTTTTATGCCAAGGCTGATGTTTTTGTATATCCATCGCACTATGAAGGATTTGGGTTGCCAATTTTAGAAGCCATGATTTTTAGTACGCCTGTAATTACTTCAAATGTTTCATCTATGCCCGAGGTAGCAGGTGATGCGGCATTATTAATAAATCCCGATGATCCCGAGCAATTAGCTGAAACTATCTTAAAAGTTATAAGTGATCGCCAATTAAGAGCGAATTTAATTGCCAAAGGTCAAGAAAGAGCTAAATTATTTTCTTGGGAAAAAACTGCCTTAGCCACCTTAGAAGCTTACAAAAAAGTTTTGAGGTAATGAGTTACAAGAATTTCCAACTTATGATTTAACCTATTAATTATTCAGGATTAATACCTTGCGATCGCAAAATAGCCTCTAAGCTCTCAGCCCTCTCCTCTGCGGTCGGAATCAACTCCCCATTAGACATAAACCATCGTAGTTGTTTGGTATGAATACCCAGATATAACTGAAGTTGATCGCTCCACAGATATCCTATTTCAGAGGCTTTATTAATTAGCTTTGGGGCGATCGCTTCATATTTACCATCAACTAGATGAAATCCTGCAAACTCTAAAGTGTGTGGGTCAAACCAAAAGTAATTGGGGACTCGCCATACATCTTGATATAGCTGTTTTTTAGTATTTCTATCGACTCTAGCGGTGGAGTTTGATAGCAATTCAATCACTAAATTTGGATACTTACCGCCTTCGTTCCAGACTACCCAACTTTTGCGATCCTTTTTCTCAGTATCAAGCACTGCAAAAATATCTGGACCCCGAAAATCTCTTGATTTAAGTTGCTGTTCATTATAATAAATTGTCAAGTTACCAGAAATATATATATTAGGGCGATCACGATACCAGTATTCTAGTAATCGAATTAAGAGATCAATTTGACGGCGGTGTAAATCACTTTCCAATGGCGGTTCGTCACTCTCTAAATCTGTGGGTAGAAATTTGATCTCATCAATTTCTTCTATGATTTCTTCGGTAACAGATGATGGATTAAGCTTAATTAGAACCATTGCTTCTCTTAATATCAAAACTGATTCGAGTATAGCCTAGACATAGAGAAAAATAGAACTAGAGAGACTTAGGAGATCGAGGTATAGATACTTTTTTACCTTGGGATAATCGCCACATTAAATATACATTCAAGACAAAATAACCAGAAGTTAAAGTAGCTTTAGATAATTCTTGAGCAATTTGGTTGCTATCTCCGAAAACTATGTAACTAGATAGCCAGATCAAGACCGTAATTATAGAAACCTTTGCCACGTCTTTCAATTGCTTATTACTGCGATCGCTAATTAATGCCGTGAGTGCAGGAATAGCCCCAAAAACTGGAACTAAACATGAATACATAAAAACTTTCTGTTTTGTATTAATTTGGGCAATTACGGATGTAACCTCACGATTAGGTTTTTTAGGTCGACTTCCCATATTTTAAGCATTAGGCAATACTTAGAACATAATACTGGAATTTATATGACTACAAGCTAGATCGGGACGTAAATCTTTTGCGCCATTGAGATAAATGTGCTGAATTTTTTCTTGCTCTAAGCAGGTATTGACATGAAGTAACACTCGTATACACTTACTCAGTCCACCTTTTACATACATTTGTTGCACATC
>JBBQHY010000005.1:0-23539 GCA_038324415.1 Pseudanabaenales cyanobacterium
TTTACCTCTTGATATAAAATCCTAGCTATGGATTCTACATTCATGTCAATCTCTGCTTGGCTTTCAGGTGTCATGACTTTTCTCTTTTTTTGTCCGATTTTATGCCATTATCACACATCAGCAAAAGTGGGACGCTCCCCAGAAAGCTTTATAAGTTAGTATTTTTTGAGGGATGTGGCATTGATTTATTTCAAATAGTTACCAACGATCAATTTTTTACAACTAAACTAGCGAGTTAATTCTGAATACAAATAAAAGACGTTTACTCAAAGGGATAAATTGTATTAGAAAAGGAAAAGAGATTTTAAGGTGTTTTGGATTTTGGATTTTACTAAGATTATTTACGACTTTTCCCTCTGCCAGATGGATATATTCTTTGCTTTGTTTTCCCATTGGTAGGGTTTTCACTAAGTTGAATTTCTACTTTTTCAGTTTTAGTTTGAGAAACTGAAGTAACTTTCTCCGTAAAAGTTTGTATTAGCTCTGAGTGAGATGAAGAACTACTATTATGTCGGTAGCTATAAGGTTTGGTAATACGTCGTAAAACTTTTAAAACTGTACCTTTTGCTACTACTCTGGCTCCCTCAGTAACAAAAAAATCAATCCCCTTTTTTATCCGAGATGACACAACTTCTGGGGCAAGAAAACTCATCTTAGCGCAATCAGTTCGAGCAGGAACTTTTACATCGCCTTCCACCTTTGCAGGAAAATGTAAAATAATGCTAAATTGCTGCATATTACCATCATTGAAATAAGCTGTAGCTGCGTAATCAGCAGTCCTAATTGCTCTTTTTCTTCCACCTTGTTCGGAACTTAGCCAACTTAGCTCAACACTCACTGATAGATTATCTTGCGGGATAGTAATTAGCATTCTTCTAATTTCCTCGATTTCCTCGTAATTTTGGGGATACTAATTAACTTAATTTCACTTAAAGAATCCTCATCAACACATATTGCACTACCAATATCGTCTAGGTTTTGATCATAGTGCATTTTTTTAGCCAATTCATCAGGCATACTTGCTTTTACAACATAAAACTCTTGACTAGGATAAAAACGCCTTCCCCATTCCATAGCATCTTTAAACTTTTCGGCAAACCATTTAGCCTCCATGGAGCAACCAGACGGACATACCCTGAAGCCACCAAAAACCTTAATATCATCTAACTCTGCTTGACCAACAGCCCTGTATAACTTGATTGCTATTCTCCAAAGTATATATTCTTTATCTTTATGCCTAAAGCGATCGCTCCTAAAAATGATAACCCCATAATTCCTGCTAAAGGATTGCCCCCGACGCCTGTCACCCATTCAGGTACGACTTGATTCGCCTTTATCCAATTAGTAGTATTGACAATATAAAAAGCTCCAACCAAACCACCATGCAGACCGATCGCTAACCCTAAACTGCCATTTTGCGATCGCCTTGCCCAAATTAAAGTCATTCCCAATAACATCAGGCCTGGAAACTGAACTAGTCTAGAAATTAACAATGCAATCGGCTCGGATTTTATAAAATGGGTAATCGCAAAAAAGCCACTATTGAACCAAAGCGATCGCCCCAAGCCATAATCTTTTTGCATCTCTGTCAGCAGCAATCCCCGAAATAATAACTCTTCGGCAAATCCAACTGCCAAGCCTGTTAAAATCCCCGAACCTACGGCATTAGTCCAATTTATATCAGACTGCCAACGGAGCCAGCCCAGACTAACTTGCAATTGCATCAGTAAAAATAAAGCAATAAAACCTAAAACAAATCCCGTTAAAAGTTCTAAAAAAAATAAGCGATTCCACACCAATCCATAGTAAGCGTATGGACGAGCTTGACCTGCAACCCTGTGCCCCCAGAACCAAATTAAGCCTGTAAATAAAACATAAATTAAGATACCGAGAAATACACTGCTAGATTCTCTAAATATTAAATAAACAGGTAAAGCGATCGGTAACCAAAGGGCTAGTAAAATTCCGATAAATGCCCCTAACCTCGGTAAAAATGGATATTTAGCTAATTTATCCAGCATTATCCACCGATACCTAATTTCTCTGCCACCGTAGTCGTCATGGGCAGTAAGGTTATCAACATCCAAAATAAAGCGAATAAACCCAAGGCATCCCGATCGCCATCTAATTCACTTAACTCGTTGTGCATTAGCCCTTCTTGATCTCGCAGCAAAATCAAAATAATGCCGCCCCAATACAAAGCCAAAGGGTTAATCAAAGTAGCGATCGCCAAAACCAATAAAGTAAAAAATGTGGCAACCCCAGCCGTCCTTCTGCCATACATTGCCTGCATAATTCTGCCGCCATCGAGCTGACCTGCGGGTAAGAGATTTAAAGCGGTAATTACTAAACCGAGCCAACCCAGAACTACTAAAGGATGAATTTCCACTAAAGTGATATGTAAGGCTCCCCCCAAGGCTAACTTGCCAAAAATACCCACTAAAACCGAAGCTTGAAAAATTTGACTGGGGACTTCTAAATTACCATCGTGATGCCCAGACAGGAACAAGCCCACCACTAAGAAGGCTAAGGATAAAAATCCACTACAAATTGCGGGGGCGATCGCTAAATCAAATAAAATTTGCCGATTAGGTAACGATGACTGGATTCGACTAAATGCCCCAAATGCCCCCATCTGGGAAGAAGGCAAGAAAAATGGTAATCCCAGTTTGACATCGTGCTTTTTACCCATCCATCGCCAGCCCAATTCACGCACCAGTAAAATTGCGCCGATCCCCAATCCAAACGGTAATCCTGTTAGAAATTGCTCAGGATGCAAGCTTAGATTAATATTTCCCAACTGGGCACCTAAAGACAGACAGGTAAGTAAAGTAGAAATAACTAAAACTACCGATAAAATCTTCTGGGGAGTAGTCTCGACGACCGCTTCTTCTCTACTTGGTAAAATCATGACCACAGGCTTTGAGTCTTGATCGGGTAGTAGAAATAAATCAAACCTATTACCTAGGCGATCGCTCAAATTTTTAGATAAATGGGCATAGACCGCATCAGGTTCACCCCTCATATTGCCCTTAAATAATAATCCCTGTTGATAAGAAATAGACTCAGTCGCATAAAAAGTCTCAATTCCAAAGATCCCCTGCATTTTTTTAAGATCCTCAGGGTTTGGCTTTGTGTTTACATTTGGATCGGGTTGAACTTGCTTGGACTCAATTTTGGGGACAGCTACTTCTGTATTCACACCTGTTAGATCTGGCTCACTAGCTCTAGCTTTACGAATTTCTCCGCCTACCCAAATATAAGCGATAGTCGAAACAGAGAGAAACAGCAGAAGTGTCGCAAGATTAATAAATGTTCCCCGCAAAAATAAACCAAAATATACCAGCCAAGGTAAAAGTATTATCAAAACTTGCAACCAAGTTAAAAAACTCAGCTTACTAAAATCCTGCGATCGCCGTAAATTCCAGCCCAAAATCAAGCAGGCAAACCCCAAAACTAATAAGGGAAAAAAAGTATTTGAATTCATTTAACAATTAACAATCTTGCTTGTACCTAAGCTATCACGCTCATCTCTGATATTCTCCTAATCAAACTTAGTTTAAATAAATATCCCCCTTAGGATTAATCCACAAACTAATGCGGTCAGCATCAAAGTCAGCCGTTGACTCTAGGTCTACCTCTAGTACTCCATTTGCAGTTGCCTTAATCACAACCTTTAAAAAGCCATTATCTACCCGTCTAAAGGTCAAAGATACTGGAATTGGTAGATTTGCAGTCTTTGATTCACTTTTGCCCTTAAGAATAGTGGGACGAGTTATACCTAAAAACTGGTATTTCACCTTAGCGTTAGTCTTATTAATGATTTTGACCATAACACTACCGTTCACAGGAATAACTGTTCCATCTTTAGGAAGAGCTTGATTGGGCGGAGCTACAAGTACGGGAGGAGCCACGGAGGGCAAGACTGGGACAAGTGGTTGGGACTTAATACTCAAAGGCAACGCTGCTAATGAAAATAATAGTAAAAATGCGCTAATTATTGACCGATTCATAAAAAATTAATAGTTTTGGAGGCATAGACTTTGGCTAATCTAAAGATAGTTTACAATCCAATCTTGCCGAAAATAATAATTTAAGTCCAACTCATTTCTAAGAATTTCATAGTCTAAATAAATTCTATAGGCATGGCGATCACTAAATCATCCCTAAAACAACAGAATAAGGATTCGCGTAAATCAACATAATTAAGGTAGTATTAAGCAAATTAGGACTTACTAAAATTGTTATTTAATGGCAATTTAGATTTTCATTGGCATAAAATAAAATCGTTAAGATCATTTATATAAGGGAAATTAGCAAATGGGATTACCTTGGTATCGAGTGCATACAGTTCTCCTGAATGATCCAGGTAGACTGATTGCTACTCACCTCATGCACACAGCATTAGTAGCTGGCTGGGCTGGTTCGATGGCTTTATACGAAACTACAACCTTTGATCCTAGCGATCCTATCCTTAATCCTATGTGGAGACAGGGGATGTTCGTTCTACCATTTATGGCTAGACTAGGAATCACCGATTCTTGGGGTGGTTGGAGCGTCACAGGTGAAGCAGCTAAATATTCAGGCTTTTGGACGTTTGAAGGTACAGCCGTAGCTCACATTGTCCTTTCAGGATTATTATTTTTAGCCGCATGCTGGCATTGGGTAAATTGGGATTTAGAACTATTTAGAGATCCTCGCACAGGTGAGCCTGCTTTGGACTTGCCTAAGATGTTTGGGATTCACTTATTTTTATCGGGCATTCTCTGCTTTGGCTTTGGTGCTTTCCACCTTACAGGTTTATTTGGTCCTGGAATGTGGGTTTCCGACCCCTACGGTTTGAGTGGTCACGTTCAGGCTGTGGCTCCAGAATGGGGACCTAACGGATTTAACCCCTTTAACCCAGGTGGAGTTGTAGCTCACCACATTGCAGCTGGGATTGTGGGTATTTTGGCAGGACTATTTCATCTAACTGTCCGTCCGCCAGAGCGTTTATACAAAGCTCTCAGAATGGGAAATATTGAAACCGTTCTTTCTAGCAGTATTGCTGCTGTGTTCTTCGCCGCTTTTATTGTCGCTGGAACCATGTGGTATGGGGCCGCCACTACGCCAATTGAATTATTCGGACCTACCCGCTATCAATGGGATAACAGTTATTTCCAACAGGAAATTGATCGTCGTGTGCAATCAGAACTTAAGTCTGGAGCTTCTCTAGCCGATGCTTGGTCAACTATTCCTGATAAATTAGCTTTCTATGACTATGTTGGTAATAGTCCTGCGAAGGGTGGTTTGTTCCGTGTCGGTGCCATGAACAGTGGTGATGGTGTAGCGCAATCTTGGTCTGGACATCCTGTATTTACTGATAAAGATGGAAGTGAATTAACTGTACGTCGACTCCCTAACTTCTTTGAAACCTTCCCTGTGGTTTTACAAGATAATGATGGTGTTGTCAAAGCAGATATTCCCTTCCGTCGGGCTGAGTCAAAGTATAGCTTTGAACAAGCTGGTATTGCTGTAACTATGTTCGGTGGAGAACTGAACGGTCAGACCTTTACTGATGCACCTACGGTTAAGAAAATTGCTCGTCAGGCACAACTAGGCGAAACCTTCAACTTCGATGTTGACAAGTTTAGTTCTGATGGGGTATTCCGCACCAGTCCTAGAGGATGGTTTACCTTTGCCCATGCTGTATTTGCGTTATTCTTCTTCTTTGGTCACATTTGGCATGGTTCTAGAACCTTGTTCCGTGATGTGTTTGCAGGTATCGACCCAGAACTTGATACTGAACAAGTGGAATGGGGTGCTTTCCAAAAAGTTGGAGATAAATCTACTCGTGTTAGAGCTGAGGCTTAATTAAGGATATAAATTATGGAAACTATCACCTACGTTCTAATCTTTGCTAGTATAATCGGCTTATTTTTCTTCGCTATCTTCTTTAGAGAGCCACCAAAAATCAATACTGGCAAGAAAAAATAGTTATTTCTAAAGACATTTCCAATAAAATTACCCCTAATTGGCAAATTACCTTTTAGGGGTTTTAAGTTTTTTAATCATGGTGAATTTCACCTACAAGTTATTTCTCGTATTCAGCAAATATTTATGATTCCAACCATCAAGCCTACGATCGCCATCTCTCATTTAGGCTGTGAAAAAAACCGTGTAGATACCGAACATATGCTGGGGCTGCTGGTGCAGGCGGGCTATGGGGTTGATAGTAATGAGGAGATGGCAGATTATGTAATTGTTAATACCTGTAGCTTTATCGAAGCTGCTCGAGAAGAATCCGTTCGCGCTCTGGTGGAACTAGCGGAAATGGGAAAACGGGTCGTAATTGCGGGATGCATGGCTCAACATTTCCAACAAACTCTTCTGGATGAGATTCCTGAAGCTGTGGCGATTGTGGGGACTGGGGATTATCACAAAATTGTGAATGTGATCGAGCGGGCAGAGGCGGGAGAAAGGGTAACGGAAATATCCGAAGAGCCAACTTATATTGCCGATGAAACTGTACCGAGGTATCGTACTACTAATCAATCCGTAGCTTATTTACGAGTGGCTGAGGGCTGTGATTATCGCTGTGCGTTTTGTATTATTCCTCATCTGCGGGGCAATCAGCGATCGCGCACTATAGAATCTATTGTGACTGAGGCACACCGTCTTGCCAGCGAAGGGGTAAAAGAACTAATCCTAATTTCTCAAATTACCACTAACTATGGATTGGATTTATACGGACAGCCCAGACTTGCGGAATTATTAACTGCCCTAGGTGAAGTGGATGTCCCTTGGATTCGGATGCATTATTCCTATCCTACGGGCTTGACTCCAAAAGTAATTAAAGCTATTCAATCTACGCAGAATATATTGCCCTATCTAGATTTACCGCTTCAGCATTCCGATCCAGATATGCTAAGAGCTATGAATCGTCCTTGGCATGGTCGGGTTAATGACAAAATTATCGAACAAATTAAAACTGCGATCCCCGATGCCGTGATGCGAACCACCCTAATTGTGGGCTTTCCGGGGGAAACTGAGGCGCAATTTCAGCACCTTTTAGAATTTATCCAACGTCATGAGTTCGATCACGTGGGCGTATTCACCTATTCTGCCGAAGAAGGAACTCCCGCCTATAGTCTCCCCGATCAGATTTCAGAGGAAGTAAAAGAAGCTAGGAAGGATGCAATTATGGCAATGCAGCAGGATATATCTCTTCGCAAAAATCAAGCTGAAATTGGTAAAATCATGGACGTTTTAATCGAGCAAGAGCATCCTGAAACTGGAGAACTAATTGGGCGATCGCCAAGATTTGCCCCAGATGTAGATGGAGTTGTATATCTTAAAGATCCAGAAGGTAAAGCTAGTTTAGGTGACATTCTTAAAGTTCACATTACAGGTGCCGATCATTACGATCTATTTGGAGAAATTAAATAATGCATGATGTGGTGGTGATTGGGGCTGGATTGGCAGGTTTGATCTGTGCCCAAGAATTACAGCGATCGGGTTTGCAAGTAAAAATTGTCGAAAAATCGGCAGGTGTGGGTGGTCGGATGGCAACTCGCAGACTACAGGGAACTTGGGCAGATCATGGGGCACAGTACATTAGCGTCCATGGTGAAGAATTTAGGAGATTTATTACCAGTCTTCAGAAGTTAGGAATTGTCAAAGAATGGACACGCTCGGTAATTCAACTTACTCCTGAAGGCATGGAGTCTTCTGATTCAGCATGGTTTTATCCTCGCTACACTTGTCCTTTGGGAATGACGGCGATCGCCAAGCATTTAGCCACCGATCAAGAAATCTCCCTTAGCACTAGAATTGTCAGGGTCAGAACTGAAGATAAAAAATGGTTTCTAACAATGGATACAGGGGCAGAAATTTCAGCAAAGGCGATCGTTTCTACTTTACCTGCTCCTCAATTTTTGACTTTATTTGAAAATGTCCTGAGTTCGGCGATCAATTTACTCAAGGCAGTGCAATCTGTAAAGTTTAATCCCAATATTACAATCATGGCGGGCTACCCTCAGACTCAAATTATCCCCTCTGATTGGAAAGCTTTTCGCTGCGTGGATGACTTTATTCTCAGTTGGATTAGCTGTGATAGTAGTAAACATCCAGAGCAAATCACCCAACCCGTATTTGTATTTCAAAGCACATCACAATTTGCTCGTCAGTCCCTAGATGAGCCTGACTTAGAGAAAGTAGGTAAACCGATGCTCCAAAAAGCTGGCGAATATTTAGGAACATGGCTGGCTAATCCTGAGTGGTGGCAGTTACAAAGATGGCGTTATGCTTTAGTTGATGAGGCTTTGGGCGTTGATTGCTTAACCACTAAAATCCCTTTACCCTTAGTTTGTGCAGGGGATTGGTGTGCAGGTAAAAATTTAGAAGGAGCATATACTTCAGGGTTAGCCGCAGCGATCGCAGTTAAAGATTTAATTAACTAATAACTGAGCAAGCTTTTTTACAAAACCAAGTGCAAAATAGGAGAACTTATGACACTAACCGTAATTGCTACGATCAAAGCAAACCTAGGAATGGAAGCGCAAATGCTTCTAGATTTATGCAGTTTGTTAGAACCAACTCAAGCTGAATCAGGGTGTATAAATTTCGATCTACTCCAAGATCCAAAAGATTCTTGTACCTTTGTCCTCTATGAAAACTGGGAATCTCAATCCGATCTTGATGCCCACTTTCAAATGCCCTACGTTAAGAGGGTACTGGAGGCTTACAAGTTAACTTTGGCAGAGCCGATTCAAGTTATGCTTTTACAAAAATTTGAAAATCTCTAGCTCTCGATATTAGTTAGCTCACCTTGTCTCCACTTAGAATAAAAATAGGATTAACCGCAGCAAAGATTTGACGATTGCCCTTGGTTTCTAGGCGATTAACCGAAGATTGAACTACCTCAACGTTGCGAACTTGCAGTTGGGCAAAACTTTCGGAAGTGCTATACAGTCCCTCTAGATTAGAAGCTGTGGCAATTACTCTGCCGCCCTTAGCTAATCGTTGCCAACAATATTCTAGAAGTTCCTTAACCGATCGCCCACCTTCAATTAAAATGCAATCGGGGTTATGGGTAAGCCGATCCAAGCATTCTGGGGCACTACCATTAATAATTTCCACATTTTTAACCCCAAATTTTTGACAATTTAAATTTATTAAGCCCGCTACATCTGGATCGCGTTCGATTGCTAAAATTTGACAAGTTGGACATAATAAACCAACTTCCACAGGAATCGTTCCCGTCCCCGCCCCAATATCCCAAAGCACTGAATGGGATCGTAAACGTAAATGACCTATTAGCAATAATCTGACTTCACATTTACTCATGGGAATACCGGGTAATCGCTCAAACAGATCGTCGGGAATACCTGGAGTCGCATAGGACCATATTGCCATTACTTAATCTTCCCTAGCGTTAGTATCAATGACGTCTCGATCGTTTTGTTCAGTAATTACCTGTTCAGTATTTATTAAAGGAGAATTAATTTGCTGAGTATTTAATGGACGTGAAATCTCAGGTAATTGCTTTGGTGGATTTTTACGTTTGGGTTTACTAAATGCTTGCCAGCCTGCTCTTAAGCCTGCGATCGCACTGCGTGTAGTTACAGTTGCGTTTTCTGCTTGTTTTTTAACACCCTTAATACTTTCATTAACTTGCTTAACTGTCTCCCCTGCATTTTTAGCACCTTGATTAAGTTCATCACTAAGCTCACTAATTTCTAGCCCAGTTAAACGAATTGCTTCTAGGGTCGGGGGCAGTTCACGGGAGAGGGTATCAGCTAACTTTTGGACACTACGTCCAGCTTTAGCTAACTCTTGAAAAGCAGGAATAGCCGTAACTAGCAAAGCGGTTAAACTAACTGCCACCAGTAAAATTGATAATCCCAACCAAAACAACGGCTCCTTCATAAACTGTCGTCATCATCACTGCTATTTGGGACAGAAGAATTTAACTCTTGGCGTAATCTCTGGCTCGCATCGATCCCTACAGCGATCGCCTCTTGCATTCTCTCCATCGTATTATCAATCGTCCGCCCAGCTTGTTCGGTAAAGCGATCGGCTTGATACTGGACATTAGAAGAGATTTCATTAGCAATTTCTGGTAATGCATCCGCAGATTTACGTAATAATCTTCGGGTTTCTTTCCCAGTTTTAGGCGCAAATAACAAACCTAAAACCGTACCCACAGCACTACCAATCAGAAATCCACCCACAAATTTACCTGCGCCGTTTGCCATAGCGATCGCTCCTATTCTTGGACTTACCTTTTAATTTACCTAAACCTTGCACCCGATTCACAATAGACAGGATCAGTTGAACCCGCTTAATTTGAGGCAGAAGATTTCTATACTGCACTTTAGCTGCTGCTGCACCTGTTTGGGCAATTAAAATTGCTGGGGGTGAAACCGATAGTCCTTGCTCACAAGCTCTAGCATACCCATTAACCTTACTAGCGACGGAATTTAATACTAATCTCAATTGCCAAGCCTGCCAACTAGCCCAAAGTAGCCCCAAACTTAGTAGCAAGTGTATAGTAACAACAATCCAAACCATAATTATCCTAAGATACTACCTGACTAATTCAATTTTCTATGTTTCAATGCCAGTTGGTCTCGTCCAGTATCAATCATAGAGTATCCCTCTACTAGATTAAAGCTTTCGAGCAAAATTGACTTTTCAGTTAATTAAGGCTAACAAATTATTTGCTGTTGAAATCACCAATCCGTAAAGCTGCATCTTCTAAAATTTCGGGTGGATGCACTAACGCCAACCGTACATAGCCCTCACCATATTTCCCAAATCCTGCTCCTGGAGATAGTGCTACGCCAGTTGATCGCACTAAATCAACACAATATTTCACAGAATCTTGAGCAAATTTGGCAGGTAGTTTTGCCCAAATATACATGGTTGAGCTTGGTAGAGGTACTTCCCAGCCAGCTTGATGTAGGGCATTAACCATGACATCACGGCGATGTTTAAATGTATTTATGACTTCTAAAATTTCGGAGTCGGGAGTAGATAGAGCAACGATCCCCCCTCGCATAATGCCTTGATATTGATTAAAGTCCACTACAGCTTTAACTTGGCGTAAACCTTGAATTAAATCTCGATTACCCACCGCAAATCCCACCCGAAATCCCCCCATGTTATAGGACTTGGATAGGGTAAAAAATTCAATAGTGACACTACGATCTGGGTCAGCTTGCAACATTGATGGAGGTTTGAAGCCATCAAAAAAAATATCTAGATAAGGAAAATCATGAACTAAAGCGAGGCTATGGGTTTGGCAAAATTGCACTGCTGATTTAAAAAATTTCAACGAAGCGATCGCCGTAGTCGGATTATGGGGATAGCTCAAAACCATCATTTTCGAGTTTGCCAAAACCTGCTTGGGTATATCGGCAAATACTGGCAAAAAATAGTTCTCAGCTAGTAATGGCATTCCGTAGATCTGTCCGCCTGCTAAGTGAATACCGCCGTAGTGGGAAGGATAACCTGGATCTTGGAGTAGGGCATAATCACCTTGATTTAAGATTGCCAAAGGTAAATGGGCCGTGCCTTCCTGAGAACCAATTAGGGGCAAAATTTCGGTTTCTGGATCAACACTAATGTTAAATCTTGTTTTGATCCAATCACTGACCGCTACCCGAAAATCCTTAGTGCTTCTAAATAAAGAATAACCGTGGGTGCTAGTGTCCTGAAGTGCTGAGGCGATCGCTTCTAAAATTCTCGGCGAAGTTGGTAAATCTGAAGAACCTAAAGATAGATCGATTAAACTATGACCTTGAACTAGACTCTTGGCTCGATCCATATCCGCAAAAACGTTATTACTAATGGACTTAAGGCGATCGCTCTTCTGCATGAATCCTAAATCAATTAACTATTTCTTTTTTAGTCTAGCAACAACTCCCCAAACCCCTAACAAACCTAGCCCCAAAGCAGGTGAAAATTCAAAGGGTACGGGCGTGACCCCAGTAATGCCATCAATGTAACTAGTAAAACTTGAAACATCCGTAAAAAATCCGCCCGAACCAAAAAAGGGATTACTAAATGTCTGACCATTACGTGTAATACCTAGTACCCCAGTACTGACACCCACAATTTTTAAAGTACCATGTTCATTAATAAAATTAGGCGCTCCTGAATCCCCTCCGCCATAGGTGCTTTCTAAATTATTACCAAGGGTCAAATCACCACTAAAACTAGTTGAAGCATAAGTACCATCAAAGTCAAAACCAACTAATGCATTTCTAGTAATTATACTTAAGCTCACATTTTGAGAATTTTGTCGATCTTGAATATAAAAGTAATCCACCACATTAAATCCAACTCGCTTAATATCAGGGTTAAAGAGAATGGGGGGGATGGGATTGCCATTTACACCGTCTCCCGATGCTCCAAATCCCACAAAGCGAATTTCACTGCCTAACGGTATAGGATTACGATAAAGTTCATAAGTCGGGGTACCAATTGGTAGACTTTGCCCTAGGGTAATTACAGCTACGTCATCAAAGGGAAAGACGGCTCCATTAAATATGGAAACCACACCCGCATAATCAGTATTATTCAAACGGAAAGTTACATTTAGACTATTACTGTTAAAACAATGAGCAGCCGAGAGAATATGAGTTGAGGTAATTGCCGCACCTGTACAGCCCACACTAATACTGCCTACGCCTGCATATAAGGGATCGGTGGTAATTCTGTTACTAGGACTGTCTGGAGAAGCGCCAGCATAAACCGTTGGTTCAAAATTTGTACTGATAATGAACCTAGGGCAAATGCTGAAGTGCCGCCAGAGAAAGACCCGAATATAGCGATCGCTAAACCCAAACTTTTTGGTTGATAAAAATTTCCTAGTTTCACTACTTTATCTAGTCCAAGTTAATTCTTTTAATCGAAAACCCCAAAGCACCGCATATAGTTTATGCAGATGAATCAGGGCTAACTGCCAGAGATTGAGTGCAGATCCTAATTAATACTAGCAGTAGGGTTCTTAATCCGTTTGGTTAGAACTTCCAAAGCCTTTACGTATTGGGGATCGGCATTGCTACCGATTTCCGTACGATTTTTAATTAGTTCTTCTTTTTGAGTATCTGTGAGTTCAATCACTACATCAGGTTTGATGCCAGCACGATTAATATCAGTACCATTGGGAGTTAGATATTTAGCGATCGTGACTGCCATACCTGAGCCATCAGCGAGGGGAACTACAGATTGAACTAGCCCTTTACCGAAGGTTTTGGTGCCAACGAGAACTGCTCTTTTATTATCTTGCAACGCTCCAGATAAAATTTCACTGGCACTAGCAGAACCACCGTCCACGAGAACCACAAGTGGTTTATCTGTTAAGGATTGACGATTGGCAACAAGCCTTTCGCTTTCGCCTTTGCGATCGACTGTAGAAACAATTGTGGCGTTGTCGATAAACATTCGAGCAATTTCAGCGCTGGAATATAAAAGACCACCAGGATTGGAGCGCAAGTCTAGAACAAACCCCACTACACCTTTATCAACTTGAGATTTAATTGCCTTACGCATATCGGCAGTAGCGTTAGCATTGAATTGAGTTAAGCGAATATAGCCAACTTTGCCACTGGGGGTGTCTCTAACGTCTGATTTGACAACGTGCAGCTCAATTTTAGAGCGGGTTAATTCCACATCAAAAATGCGATCGCCACGTTTAATACCTAAAGTGATTTTAGAATTTACAGGTCCACGAATTAAGGCTACAGCTTGATTAATATCCATACCTTCAGTGCTCTTACCACCAATCTTGACTAAGATATCCTTAGACATAATTCCAGCTTTCGCAGCAGGTGAATCTTCAATAGGGGAAACTACAGTTAGCTTTTTGGTTCCTTCGTCCATTCCAAGTTGAATACCCACACCTGTGAGTTCACCAGAGGTATCGATCTGCATACTCTTGAACTGCTCTGGATCTAGGAATCTGGTATAGGGATCGTTAAGATTCTTGAGCATTTCCCGTACCGCACGGTAGGCATCAGCTTGAGAAGCGTAGTCTCGACTCAAATATTGCTTACGGGTTTTTTGCCAGTCAACTTTATTAAAGGTGCCATCAACATACTCACGATTGATGACCTGCCAAACCTCGTCTATGACTTCTTTGGGGCTGGCTCTAAATGCCGCTATGCTTGGATTTACCAGTTGAAAACCAACAACTGCTACAGTTGCCATTAATGCTGCTGTTGAACTAAGTATAAGTCTGTGCTTTGCCATGACTGTTAATTGTAGGGTTGCTACTTGAAATATACAGATAATTTAGCACAATCAAGAATATGTAGATTTTAGCTGAATACTCTAGTACTAAATTTAGACTTGCCTATACTAGCCAAAGGTTCAAAAAAGTTCAGTGAAATTGATCACTTTTTGGCAAGCCTTAATCTAAGTTCTTAATCTAAATAAAGTGGGAGTAGCATACATTGTGAAAAGTATGACAAGAGCTAATTTATGATTAGATGTAATGCTAATATGCCTCCATTAATTGATGATAATTGATGAGTAATTAAGTAATGGCAAGTCTACCCTCTGTAATACATCCCGTTGGTGCTTATACTCTCTATGGTTTGGTTTGGCAGTCGAACTATGCGATCGCCCTCGACGCCTACCAAGGGCATTTATTAAAGATTGATCCCTTTACCGAAGGAGCAAGTATTCTTAATGTTTATAATTCCAAACTGTTTACGGATGCGACGGGTATAGCGATTACGGGTGAAACTTTGTGGTTAGCTCAGGGCAACACGGTTTATTACTGTGATCTGAATGATTTTGATTTACAGCCTTTTATTCAGTTGCCAGAGGAAATTCATGGCATTGCTGTCTCAGAGGGAGCGGTTTATGTCAGTTCTGAACAAGTAAATAAGATTTTCGTATTTGGTAGAGCTACTAGGGGCTTAATTCGGGTAATTGATGCTCCAGGTATTAGCCAAGAGGGACTAACGTTTCATGATGGGGATTTATGGGTGTGCGATCGCCTCGAAGAGACAGTCTATTGTATAGATCCTAAAACGGGAGAGGTGAAGTTTCGAGCATTGACTCCCTTTGCTAACCCGACGGGGATTGGATTTCATGAAGATGAACTTTACGTGGTCTATACAGGCGACGAACATTACATTCGGGATAATCCTAACGATCCGATTCCTCTGTCTGTAGGTATTCGAGATCGCACATTTATCCATCGTTTACAGATCAGTCGTCACCATGCCAAACCTAGCTATACCTTGTCTAATGGCTATTTGGTAGAGATGATTTACCTAGAAGAAACCGCCTGTAATGAACCTCAAGACCTGCATAACCTAACATGGAAAATTGCTCTACCTGATAATACTGATCGGCAAAAAGTAGTCTCGATTGAGGCGATCGGAATGCCCTTTGAAGAGAATGTAGTAAATGGACAGAAGGTTGCGGTATTTAAGATTGGGGAACTCAGGGCTGAAGAGGCGAGAATGTTCGGTTGGAAGGCAACCCTAGAGTTGCGAGGAATTAAATATGAAATTAATTTCGATGACGTAAATGATGTTCCTGCCCTATCGCCCGAACTTCAGGCTGAGTATTTAATTGATGATGATGGCTTGGGAATGGATATTCCAGCAATTAAAGATGCCGCTAGGGAAGCCGTAGGCAATGAGCATAATATCTTGAAGAAGATGCTTTTAATTAGGGAGTACGTTTATGACAAATTGGAATATCGGATGATTCCCTACATAAGTGCGCCTGATGAAGTGATTGCGAGGGGAACTGCCTCCTGTGGGGAGTATGTGGGATTACTTTTAGCTTTGGCCCGTTTGAATGGTATTGCTTGCCGCACTGTGGGTAGATATAAATGTCCACCTGTTGCCGATCAGCATAATATTCCTTTAGCTCAATACTATAACCATGTTTGGATTGAGTTCTATATTCCCAGTATCGGATGGTTGCCGATGGAATCTAATCCTGATGACACAGGCGATCGCCCCTATCCCACACGTTGGTTTATGGGTCTACCTTGGTACCATGTGGAAATTGGTAAAGGTATCACTTTTGAAACAATTCGCCCCCAACCATTCTCTATTGGGGAATTGGCATTGAATCATGTACGGTTTAAGATTTTAAGGGAACTCTAAAATTATTGGTGAAGAACTACAAGCGAAAACTACCCAAAGCTTTGAGTAAAGCCTCAAACTTGATGGCGGTTTCTCCTAATTCGGAGGCAATATCAGAATCGGCAACAATGCCTGCCCCTGCGTAGATGCGAGCGAATTCATCCTTGAGATACCCAGAGCGAATACCTACGGCAAAAATTCCCTCTCCTTGGCTATTGACCCAACCAATGGGAGCAGCATACCAACCCCGATCGCAAGCTTCTGATGATTGAATTAACTGGACGGCAATTTCTTGAGGCTCTCCGCCCACTGCGGCTGTAGGATGAAGTTGGCGTAAAATTTCAAAGCTTTTCAGCCAGTGCGTATTCTTTAAAGTTCCTTCGATCTCGGTGTGCAGATGCTGAACATTTTTTAAGCACTTTAGTTTAGGTGAAGATAATTTCTGTAAATCTACGTCAAATTCTTTGAGGCGATCGCATATAGACCTAATGACAATTTCGTGTTCGTAGCGATCCTTTAGACTGGCAAGCAGTAGATCTCCTAAAAGTTGATCTTCTGAACTAGATAAGCCTCGACGGGTAGAACCTGCGATCGCATCACTTTTTAAGCTTAAATCTTGGCGATCGGAATCAAATTGGAACTGTAGTAATATTTCGGGTGTAGCTCCTACAAAGCTGGCAATGCCAAAATCTATCAAAAATGCGATGCACTCTGGATAATTTTTTTCCAGAGACTTTAATACTGACCTAGGATCAGAAGAAGAATGAATGTCTAATGCCCTAGCTAAGACAACTTTTTCTAACTTACCATGTTTGATAAGATTTACTGCCTGTTCCACAATTTCTGTCCACGGGCGATCGCCTGTAACTTCTTCTAGGTTTTGGTCACGATTTGCTTGCGGTTGCTTATTTACTTCTGGTTGAAGATCTGGGGCGAGTTTAGGGAATTCTAAAATGCGACCGCATACTGATTTTTCTAATTCCTTTAAATGATCTTGGGGGTGAATGCAGTGATTAAAGGTAATAACTAGGCTGAGGTTTTGTTGTTGCAGTAGCCATTTTGGGATAAATAGCATGGAATTAGGAAAACCACTCCAACTATTCTGAGGATGATGGTGAAAAGAGAAGCCACCAAAAGCGAAGGTGGGAATTAGACCCAGATCAGTTTGACCTTTAGTTATGGAGTGAGTGAGATGTTTTTGACAAAATGCCTGCGCCGATTCAAAGCGATTTTGTGGGGAGAAATTTTGATCAGTATTTATGTCCATGCTGACAACCTCACCGATCGCCGCCAGAGTTAAAGGCTGCTGTTGCCAATAAAATTTATACTCATGCTCCAAAGCTACGGCTAGGAGGGAAGCGGGAGTAACTTGATTAGATATATCTTTACTAAAGTCGGCTTGACTAAAATCGGCATAATTCCAAGAGTAGGACAGGATGACTGATTGGTTTAGATGTTGGGCTTGATTTAGGGAATAAGCGATCGCCTCTTTTATTGGTGTTAAGTCAAGCGATCGCATTTCCAAAAAGTCCTACACAAAATTCTTCTATCTCAAGCCGATTACCTTAATAAAATTAAAGCGGTAATAACACTACGCCTAAAGTTGCTATCCCTGCCATAATCATAAGTCCTGCGGGCATAAACTTTTTGGTTTTGACTAGGCGGATGATAAATAACATGACTAATGCTGCGGCGATCGCAATCCCTAAAAACTTACCCCAGTCTTGTCCAGCCAATTGAACACCACCAGCAATTAGGAGCAATACTCCACTCACGATTCCAGAGATTAAAGAAGCTTGGCTTTGACTTTTAACGTAGCCCATGATCCCACCACCGATGGCAAGCACACCGTAGCTAATAATGGCGACTATACCTGCATTCATAGTTATTTAAGTTAAGTTGTTTAATTTAAGTTGTCTGTTTAACTTATTTAGACTAGCACTAGGTTTAATTGAATAATTTGATAGGTATACAAATTTACATACTTTTAATTTTTTAATAATCGTAACCTAGTATCTACAATCTTATTTAACCTAGGTTCGGGATCGAAAAACCTGATAGTTCCTATTTGATTGGGTATGGTTGTTAAGGAAACAGTTATAAACAATTCGAGTATCTTATTATTAAATAACCCCTAAATTCGGATCTTTATGGACTTCCTTGGTTCTAACGACACCTCTAGTCTTGCAGATTTAGTGTTTCAAGTCAGCCTAGATCCAATTGTCATCTCCACTTTGGCTGAAGGTAGAATTGTTGCTGTTAATGCCGCTTTTTGTGAATGTTGTGAATACAAGTCAGATGAACTTTTAGGTGCTTCAGGATTTGACTTAAAGCTTTGGGAGAGACCCGCAGAGCGTTATAAGTTGGTGGGATTATTACAAGAAAAATCAGAAGTTAAAGACTTTGAAGCTAATCTAAAAAGTAGGTCAGGCAAGATTAGGCGGGCGTTAATATCCGCAAAGGTTATTAAATACAATGGTGAAACTTTACTTTTAATGACTGCTAAGGATATTACTGAACGGTTTGAAGTTGAAAAAGCCTACCGCTTATTATTTGCTAACAATCCCAAACCAATGTGGATTTATGAAATAGACACATTGCAATTTTTGGAAGTCAATGATGCGGCGATCTCTCTTTATGGCTATTCCAGAACTGAATTTTTGAGCATGACTATTGCTGATATTCGCCCACCCGAAGATATTACCGCCTTAAGATCGGCGCTCGAGGCATTTGCCAGTCAGGATCGTAATCTGGATGAAATTTCAGAATGGCGGCATCGGAAAAAAGATGGTTCCGTTTTTGATGTTGAGATCTGCTCTCATAAAATTAGCTGGAAGGGTAAAACGGCAGATTTTGTAATGGCTCATGATATTAGCGATCGCCAGCGTATCAAACAGGAACTAGAGTCATCTTTACAATCAATCAATACCCATCTTGACAACTGCCCCCTAGCCGTAATTCAATGGGATCAACATCTCCTGCTTACCCACTGGTCAAGGCAAGCGGAAGTAATGTTTGGTTGGACAGCAGATGAGGTTATCAATCGAGATTTCTATAATTGGCAATATATCCATGAAGATGATTTTGACAGAGTTATAACCACAATTCTTGCACCCTATACCCGTGGGGAAACATCTCAGATTCAAGGCATAAATCGTAATTACACTAAAGATGGCAGAGTCTTAACCTGTGAATGGTTCAATTCAGCAATCTTTGATCGTGAAGGGAATTTAGTTTCGATCCTTTCTATGGGGCAGGATATTAGCGATCGCCAAAAAACTGAAGAGGCACTAATCAAAAATGAATATCTTTTAAATGCCACCCAAAAAATCGCTAAAGTTGGCGGCTGGTCATACAAGGTAAAGACTCAAGAACTATCTTGGACGGAGGAGGTCTATCGCATTTATGACTTACCCTTAGATTACGAGGTCAATCTTGTCGGTAATTTCGAATATATGACCAGTTTTTATGCTGGAGGAATGTCTGAGGTTTTAAAAGAATTATTTCAATGGGCGATCGAGCAAGGGATACCCTACAATTTAGAATCACAATTTATTACTGCTAAGGGTCAGCATCTATGGGTTAGAACTTCGGCGGAAGTGATTATGGAAGATGGGCAAGTAGTCGAAGTAATTGGAAATTTGATGGATATTACTGCTCAAAAGCTATCTGAACTTGCCCTTAGAGCCAGCGAAGAGAATTTCCGCAAACTGGCAGAAGATATCCCTTGCATGCTCTATTCCTATATCGTCTATCCAGATGGCACCGATGCTTTCAAGTATGTGAGTCCAAGATCTTGGGATATTTTTGAGCTAGATCCAGAATTAGTCATGGCAGATTCTAGGGTACTGTGGAATAGAATTTATCCTGAAGATATTCCTCGCCTCAAGATATCAATTACTGAGGCTGTTGTCAATTGTGGTAACTTTTTTGGAGAATTTAGGATTTTTACATCCAATGGGACAAAATGGCTAGAGGCAATTTCCTATCCTAAAACCCAAAATAACGGTGATACAACTTGGGAAGGGTTTGTCTTTGATATTAGCGATCGTAAACGAGCAGAACAAGAACTCCAAACTTCGCTTCAGCATATTAATAATCATTTTGATAACTCTCCTTTGGCAATTATTCTATGGGATCAAGATCATCGCATTATCCGATGGTCAAAACAAGCAGAAGTAATCTTTGGTTGGACAGAAGTCGAGATTATGAACATAGATTATCTTAATTGGCAATTTGTATATGAAGAGGATGAGGAGATAGTAAGTCGGGAATTTGGGGCTTTACATAATTCATCAGTTATTAAGGGAGTGAAAGTCAATAATCGTAACTACACTAAAGATGGTCGAATCATAGATGTTGAGTGGAATTCTTCAAAAATTTATGATTGTAATGGTAATTTAATTTCTATTCTCACCTTTGCTCAAGATATTAGCGATCGCAAGCTGCAAGAAAAACAGCTACAGGAAACCCAAATATTCCTAAATTCGATTATTGAAAATATTCCCAGTATGATTTTTGTCAAGGATGCTAAAGATTTGCGATTTACTCTACTCAACGAAGCCGCAGAAGAGCTATTTAGTCAAGATCGTACTCAAGTTTTAGGAAGAAATAATTACGATCTCCTCTCCCCTGAAGAAGCTGAATACTTTATCAATCAAGATCATAAAGTACTCGCCTCTGGTCAGGTTTTAGATACGTTAGAAGAAATCATGACTAAAACCCAAGGGCTCAGACAGCTACATACCCGTAAAGTACCAATTTTTGATCGAAATGGTAATCCTCAGTATGTACTCGGTATTTCCGAAGATATGACCGATCTTAAGAATATGGAAGTATCTCTACGCCAAAAGCTGAAATATGAACAAATGATCTTTAGAATTTCCAATCGAATTCGTCGCGACCTAGATCTTCCTTTAATTTTAACCAACACAGTTTCGGAAATTAGAGACGCTTTGCAATGCGATCGGGTCTTAATCTATCGGTTTGACCCTGATTGGAGCGGTAAATATGTGGCAGAATCCGTGGGAGCAGAGTGGATTTCTCTTGTTAATGAATCGAATACAGGATCAAGCGTGAGTGTTGATAATTCTATTCAAAATGATCGCTGCTATATTCAGGCATTAGTAAACATTAGTACATCCACAATCACTGATACTTATCTCCAACAGACCCAAGGTGGACAATATAGCTTTGGCACCACCTATCTCTCTGTTAAAGATATCTATGAAATGGGATTTGATCAGTGTTATCTCGATCTTTTAGACAGTTTTCAGGCTAGGGCTTACTTAACTACGCCCATCTACATTGGGGATCAACTTTGGGGACTATTAGCATCTTACCAAAACTCTGGTATCCGTGATTGGCAAGAATATGAAGTGGCGATCGCTATCCAAGTTGCTAATCAATTAGGGATCTCAGTTAAACAAGCTGAACTATTTGCCCAAATTAAACAGCAGTCGGAAGAACTCAAACTAGCAAAGGAAGCAGCAGAAGCCTCAACTCGAACCAAAAGTGAATTCTTAGCAATGATGAGCCATGAAATTCGTACACCGATGAATGCGGTAATTGGCATGACCGACATCCTAAACACAACTGAATTAGATGGGGAACAACAGGATTTTGTCGATACTATTCGCTCTGGAGGAGATGCCCTGCTCTCTATAATTAATGACATCCTTGATTTTTCTAAAATTGAAGCAAATGCTTTAGAACTCTCCTTAGAGCCTTTTTGCCTACGTTCTTGTTTAGAGAGCATAGTCAGCTTACTATCACCGAAGGCAATTAAGAAAAATTTAACCTTGTCCACAAGTGTTGATCGGCGAGTACCAACTACTTTGATTGGGGACACAAACAGATTACGTCAGATATTACTCAACTTAGTCGGTAATTCGCTCAAGTTCACTGAGCAAGGAAAAGTCCGCATTGAAGTAAATCTGGTTAGTAAAGAAGGAAGTAATTGTAAAATTCAGTTTAATGTAATTGATACAGGGATTGGTATTAAGAGCGATCGCCTAGAACGATTATTTCAACCCTTTGAGCAGGGAGATAATTCTATTACCCGTCGCTATGGTGGTACTGGATTAGGGCTAGTAATTAGTAAGCGCCTCTGTGAAAAGATGGGCGGCACAATGTGGGTTAAAACTACCTTTGGTAAAGGTTCTAATTTTTCTTTTATCATTAACCTCGGTTTGAGTAAGGTACCCTTAGATAATTCTTCCTCATTGGGTGAAAATCCAGCACAACTAAATCCTAATTTACGGATTCTCTTGGCAGAAGATAATGTCGTGAATCAAAAAGTGGCAAGAACTATGCTAAAAAAATTGGGATATGAAACTGAAGTTGCCAATAATGGATTAGAGGTTTTAGAAATGCTAAATACTAAGACCTATGACCTCATATTTATGGATATGCAAATGCCAGAAATGGATGGAGTAACTGCCACCATCCGAATTCGCCAAGATTTCCCTCCTAATTGTCAACCGCTTGTTGTAGCTATGACCGCAAATGCCATGGCTGACTCCATGCAGGAATGTTTTATGGCGGGCATGGATGACTTTATGAGTAAGCCCGTACGTAAGGATGAATTAATGAGATTGATCGCCAAACTTTTTCCCTACGGTTAAGCCCAAATTCCCTAAATATTCAAATACCTATTGGGCGATCGCGATGGGAGTTTCTACGAATTTATTTTTACTGACTTAAGGCAGTTTCTAGTATAAAAATCACCCAATCTGAAGCCCCTAAATCCCTAATTCTGTCGACTTTGATTTTTAGAACCCCCAGAATTTGGGGCAGAGGGCTTGGTAGCTTCTTTAAAGGAAATCTCCCAAGACCTTCTCAACCACTGCTACCACTGACTCTGATAAGCTTTGAAAATCATAGCCACCCTCTAATCCCAATAAAATCTTGGAGGTCAGGCCTAGACATAGTTCTGTAAATATGCCGTAGTCAGAGGGATGGAGATTCATACTCGCTAATGGGTCTTCGGAATTAGCATCAAAGCCAGCACTCACAATTAGTAAATCAGGTGTAAAATCTGTCAAAAACGGAATCACTCTTTCCGTAAAGATTGGCAGATATTCGGCGATCGCACTACCAGCAGGCAAAGGTAAGTTCAAAATATTCCCATGTCCACCAGTTTCTGTTTGCCAACCTGTATTCGGATAAAAAGGAGCTTGATGAATAGAAACGTAGGCAATTTGGGGATGATCCCAGACAATTTCTTGGGTACCATTGCCATGATGCACATCCCAGTCGAGAATGGCTACTCGCTCAACTCCATGCCGATCTAAAGCATAATGGGCTGCGATCGCCGCATTGTTAAAAATACAAAATCCCATCCCAGAATCTCTGAGGGCATGATGTCCAGGGGGACGGGAGAGGGTAAATACAGATTTAGAATTTTCTAGCACCCGATCTACGCCATCTAGCCA
>JBBQHY010000006.1:0-21605 GCA_038324415.1 Pseudanabaenales cyanobacterium
AGGATTGCTTCTCCTGCTTCTCATCCTAAACCTCGTGGAAAGTCTCTTGGTTGGCCTTTGGGGAAAACAAGAAGCAAACGTCCTTACTGTCCAACGGTCAAAAAAGGGTTTTCTAAGATAAAGAAAGTGCCTGAAGACATAGCCTCATAGATAATTTTCGGATTTACGAACTTATCCTGTCAGTTTTAACTAGCGGGAGATTTCCTGCTAGAGGTACTTATTAGTCTAAACTCCAGTAATGAAGTGGCGATCAGGTTTTAGAGGCGAAAATTTTCTAGGTGGGTAGTGATAAGGTACTCCCTTCCCAGTCAAAGATTAGTCTTTTGGGGGTGTGGGGGCTGCGCCCCCACGAAGGGGCTTTGCCCCTTAACCCCATTTAAACTGTGTATATTACTATGGTGGGTAGGGAGTATCACCTTTGCCTGACAAAGTAGCTAAAAGCAAAGAAATTTTTGACAATGCCAAACCATAATATGAGCGGTATTATATGGAAGCTCTCAACTATGCTATTTTTGGCAGCTTAGAACCATTTGATGAAGCATCATAATCCTTGAGATAGCTATCTCTGAACTCAGATAAATAACCTCATGTAAATTTGATCTCAGCCCGTATGATATTCTGTTCAAGTCCAACGGTGATGGGTTAATAATGGATGTGTTTGTGCAGGTTTTGCTTGGAATTGCTCTAGGGGCGATCGCTTTAATTTTCCTAATCTGGGTGATATTTGAACAGCAATATCGCAGTCGAGACGGGAATAGAATGGAGCTAGATCAGGGAGCTTGGCAGATCAAAGAATATACCTCTGAAAGCTATCAACTCCAAGGTATATTTACCGCTTTTAATGACACTAAAAAGTTAGATATATTTTTAACCGAAATAGATATTGAGCTAGTTTTACTTTCTAAAGACAGCCTAGAGGGAATTACCCACGCCATCACCATTACCTCTCGCCATCCCGATCAAATATCTGGACAAAATCCAAGTCGTTTAGATAATTACTGGGAATCTTATATCGTCAAAGGTAAACATTCTACAGAAGTCGAAGTTGCGATCGCTATTCAAGGTAAAGACTTAACAGGACTAGAAACCGCATGGGTTAAGGCGCATTATGTGGTCTATGGACCTAATGGCAGAACACCCAAAACTAGACATTGCATTATTCCCCTTAAGTTTCCCGATGAAAATGCCCCAAAACGCTGGCGATCAAGTGATGGTGCCGATGTTTTACCAATTCGTACCCACCTACTTTCACCCTTAGATTCCATTGTCGAAGTTGTGCAACGCTATGTAGTACCCCAAGCCCAAAAAGGAGATATTGTCACCATTGGGGAAAGTCCCGTGGCAATTATCCAAGGGCGAATGATTCATCCCAGCGAGGTTAAACTCGGTTGGTTGGCAAAAAGATTATGCTACTATTTTCTCCCTACTTCCAGTTTGGCAACTGCCTGTGGCTTACAGGTGTTGGTGGATAATTCGGGAGCTTGGCAAGTGGGATTTGCTTTTGTAATTGGTGCGATCGCTAAGGGTTTATTTAAGATTCCTGGCGTGTTTTATATGTTGGCAGGGGAACAGGCAAAACTAATCGATGATGTCACAGGAACGCTTCCGCCCTACGATCAATTTATTGTTTTAGGTCCCGCCAATTCCCAAGCTGTGGTGGATGAAATATTGGCAAAAACAGGCTTAGAAGCGGCGATCGTTGATGTTAATGATCTAAAAAGAGTGGCAATTTTAGCGGCAACTCCCAACGCTACTCAAGATTTACTCAATAAAGCTTTGTTAAATAATCCCGCAGGCAACGCCGCCGAGCAAACTCCAGTGGTTTTAATCCGACCTCGAAATTAGGGGAACCTCGCCCTGCGACCCTTATTTGTAATTATGTAGTCCTTACTTAGGGATTCGGTATTATTCGGGGCGCAATTTATCTTCCAACTCCTAGTTATTCTCCATCTTTAATAATAAAATTTCCGTTGGTTTCAGAAAGGCTGGAGTGGCTGGATATTTGATGGAGTATAAAGATGCGTGTCATCGGCATCCGCCTATTTATTGGGCGAGGATGTCAATGATATGATGGAATTATTCCTCACTCAAAATTGTAAAATTGAGATCAACATTTAAATGATCACTTCCCTCAAACGCAAGAAATTTGATGAACTTATTCCTGCCGTACCTACTTCAGATCAATATCAATATTTTTGGGGTGGCAGTCAAGACGTATTTAAGCGCATTTTAATATCGGTGGCGTTGCTGATCACTTTTTCTCTGCTTTATAACCGCACGCCTGATAATTTTTGGGGCCTAATCATGTTTATTTGTGCGGGATTGGGTGGTTTATATTGGATGCTTGGACCAGTTAGCACTGCCATTAGGAAAAATACGAAATTACGAAGCCTATCTCAGTGTGGATTTTGGCAGGCTCAGGTTTTAGATATTTATCTGTCGGAAGAGGTACTGTCAAGGCAAGAGGATTTCGATCAAAAGGGGCGGATGGCAGTTAGTTATGACACCCAAAGCTTTTTTAATTTAGAATTGGGCGATCGCACGGGTTATACAACTACATTAAGAGTACCAATGCGGCGTGAATATAAACGAATTAAGCCCAAACAGCTTGTGTGTATGCTTTTATTTTCCAATGATCCCAAGTTTAGGCGAGTGAGCAAAATTACGACCGATGCTTACTTACCGCACATTAATTTATGGGTTAGTGACTATCCCTATTTACGTCGAGATTTATTTACAGATTTAACAAGATATATGCTCTCCCGCGATCAGCCTATAGTAGATATAGAGGATGTGGTAGATCAAGAGGAAGATGATTACTACGAGGATCAACAGGATCGAGATGAATAATACTTCAGAAATTACTGCCGAAATTACAGAATCAGAAAACTTAGATATTGTCTCCAGTAAATCCCTAGAAGTGGCAATTCGGGAAATGGCGATCGATGATATTGCCCCTGTATATCACCTTGGCGAAAATTTATTTACCAGTGAACTTTATCCCTATCTCTATCGCACTTGGGATGAGTGGGAAGTAATTGGACTTTATAATACTGATCCCGAATATTGCTTAGTGGCAGAAATTGATGGGCAGGTGTGCGGATTTGTCCTAGGAACTGTAATTACCAAATCCTCTTGGACTTACGGCTATATTCTGTGGTTAGGTGTAAATCCTGATTTTCAAAGGCTGGGGGTTGCCGATAAGTTGGTGGATAAAATTGTCGAGCGCATGATTGAAGAGGGAGCCAGATCGATGCTGGTGGATACAGATCCCACGAATACTGCTGCTATCAACTTTTTTACCCGTAAAGGCTTTGGTAATGCCCGCAAACATATATTCCTGTCTATAAATCTGACTGAGCATGAATATTTTGGTAAACTAATTGCCTACGAACGGGATAAGGCTGAACGTAGTCGTCACCGCCGCCCTTCTCGCTATCCTTAAAATTCATAGAGCTACTTTTGGGTTAACCAGATTATCCTCTACCTATAGAATCCGTTGTTAATATCAAATATAGTAACCAGCAATTTACTTAGCCTCCCCTCATAACAGTAATCTTTAACTGAGAAGAGAGTAATCTGGCTTCAAATTAAGCTATATTGCTAAAAGTACACAAATCTATAAATATCTCATTTTGACTACTAATCTTTTGTCTGCGAAACCCACCAAACGCCCCGTATTTCCCTTTAGTGCGATCGTAGGGCAAGAAGAAATGAAATTAGCACTAATGTTAAACGTGATCGACCCCAAAATTGGCGGAGTCATGATCATGGGCGATCGCGGTACAGGCAAGTCCACAACTATCCGTGCCTTAACCGATTTACTGCCAGAAATTGAAGTTGTAGCCGACGATCCCTTTAACAGTCATCCCCAAGATGCTGACCTTCAAAGTGATGAAGTGCGGGAACGAGTCCGCCAAAATCAAACCCTGTCCGTAGTTAAAAAGCAAGTCACAATGATTGATTTGCCCCTTGGTGCCACCGAAGATCGAGTTTGCGGCACTATTGATATTGAAAAAGCCCTTTCCGAAGGTGTAAAAGCCTTTGAACCAGGGCTATTAGCAAAAGCGAACCGAGGCATCTTATATATAGATGAAGTTAACTTGCTTGACGATCATCTAGTCGATGTGCTCTTAGATTCTGCGGCTTCAGGCTGGAATACTGTAGAAAGAGAAGGTATTTCCATTCGCCACCCTGCCAAGTTCGTTTTAGTCGGTTCGGGCAACCCCGAAGAGGGAGAATTGCGTCCTCAGCTTTTAGACAGGTTCGGAATGCACGCCGAAATTCGCACAGTTAAAGAACCGAAGCTGCGAGTACAAATTGTGGAACAACGCACAGAATTCGATCAAGAACCTCGGAAGTTTTTAGCAGATTACGATCCGCAACAGTCAGAAATTCAGTCTCGGTTAGTAAAGGCAATGGATCTATTAAAATCCGTGACCATCGATCTAGAACTCCGTCTAAACATTTCTCAAGTTTGCTCGGAGCTAGATGTAGATGGACTTAGAGGTGATATTGTTACTAATCGGGCTGCCAAGGCGATCGCTGCCCTAGAAGGACGAACTGAAGTGACTGTAGATGATATTAAACGAGTAATTACCCTGTGTCTCCGCCATCGCCTCCGCAAAGATCCCCTAGAGTCAATTGATTCTGGGTATAAAGTCCAAAAAGTCTTCCGTCAAGTTTTTGGTATTACTGAGGAGTAACTATTAGGAATATCCCAAATTAAATTGGAGAATGTCTATGTTAGATGTTAAAGCAGCAGTAAAAGTTTCTAATGAATATTTCGTATCCATTCAAGATATATTGGGATCGCAAATTCAAGATCTTGGCCTTGAAGAAGTAGAAACTCGGACGATAAAAATCACTGGATGATCACGCTTGGATACTCAACTAAGATTATCGAACTTCAAAAAAATATGATTCAATCTATGAACAATTTATTTGGAAGAACTACTCCGAAAGGAACCCAATTTCAAAGAAAATACAAAATTTTTAAGGTAAATAAGGAAACTGGAGAAGTTGAATCTATGAAAATTAGACAAGTGTAATGGATACTAATAAACTTTTCTCTAGATATTTTAGGAAAGGAATTTTAGTTGATACAAATATTTTGCTTCTTTATCTTGTGGGTCAGACTAATCGAGAGAGAATTTCTAAGTTTAATCACTTGGGTAAATTCTCCGCCCCTTGGGGCGGCTTTGAGTTAATATTTCAAAATAAGTAATTTTGTAAAAAGCGTAAAGTTAACGTCTATTTTTACGTTCCCAACTAATTGCTAATTCCCTAACATTATGAACGGGCAATTGAAGGGCTTTGCCCCTCAAACTCCCCATTTGGGGACGGAATGCCTCCCCCAAACCCCTGCATAAAAAACATAATCAAACATTTGATTTATACTTAAGCGGTTTGATTTTAAGACATCCAGAAGGTCTAGGATTACCGCTTAGATCTTTAATGTCTGGGATTACACGATCAAATATCTGAGTTGGTAAGTTTTTGAGGTCTTTTTCTCCCTGTTTTTATAGGAGAATCTCATACATCTGGGGAATATTCTTGGAGGAAATTATCAAGAGAACGAAATTCTGTAGGTTCTTGACGCAATTTTTCTAAATATTCTAGGTCTTCTATTCCTTCAATCTGTTCAAGCATTTCTTCATAAACATCTATATCTAAGATGACCGCAACTGGCTTTCCATCTCATAGGACAATTTCTGGATTTTTAGTTAGCATTTTCAAGGTATTACTAGAGTTAGCTAAAAAATATTGTAATTGATCGCCTTATTACAGCACTTTGATTTCAAATCCACCACAAAAAGGGTCGCAGGGCTTAGCCCCGTTATGGTTTTTACTTTTCTATCTGTGGCACGTTTGATCGTAATTCGCTGTAATTCCCTATTAAATCCGTCAATTCAAATCTGAAATTAGCTAATTCATTACAAAGTCAGGGTATAGATGTCCTGAATTTTAATAATATTCGTACCTACAACTGGAGTTGATATGATCCACTGTGACTTACAAAAGCGACCTTTTTTAGGAATAAATAAAAACCTAGTTAATTTAATTATTAAGCAAATTTTGGCGAGAAGCAAGGCGAGCTTTGCCAGAGGCTGCCCATTCTTGGAGAAGTTGGATTTCTTTTTGAGCAGTTTGAGCAAGAGGAACAATTTGACTGACTGCTTCTAAAATATCCTCGGTGGTGAAGTCTCGATTTTGGCTAAATCCTAGGTGCATAGCTTCAATAATTGCCTGTTCGATTTCCGCACCTGAAAAGCAGGGAGTTTCATAGGCAAGGCGATCGCAATCATAATTCCTGAGATTAAGAGGACGAAACTTGGTGAGGTGAACTGTAAAAATCTGTTGTCTTTCAGTTTGGGCTGGAAGTCCGACAAAAAAAACTTCATCAAATCTACCTTTACGAAGGAGTTCGGGGGGAAGTTGGCGAATATTATTAGCTGTAGCCACAATAAATACAGGCGAGTTCTTCTCCGCCATCCAAGTTAAGAGCGTACCAAATACTCTACCTGTGGTTCCAGCATCACCTCGACCATCGGAATTACTAGAAAAAGCTTTATCAATTTCGTCAATCCATAAAATGCAAGGGGATAATGCCTCTGCCAGTTGAATCATCTGTCTAGTTCGGGATTCACTTTCACCGACTAAGCCTGCAAATAGTCTACCGACATCTAAACGGAGCAACGGTAAATGCCAATGGTGGGCGATCGCTTTGGCTGTTAAAGATTTACCCGTACCTTGAATTCCTGCTAGGAGTAAACCCTTGGGATGCGGTAAACCATATTGTCTAGCCTTTTCTGAAAAAGAATTCCCACGGCGCAGCAGCCATTCCTTTAGGTTATCCAAACCGCCAATGTCGCTAATTTCCGCAGTCGATGGATAAAATTCTAAGATTTGAGTCTGCCGAATGGTTTGGCGTTTTTCTGCCAAGATTAATTCCACATCTTCAGGGGTTAATTCTCCATGCTCAGCGACAGCTTTTGCCAGAACCCGTCGAATTCGCTCCAAAGATAAACCTTGACTAGCCTGTACCAATTCATCAATTACTCTAGGTTCGAGCTTAGTCCCAATGTTTGCGGTGATTTGTCCTAGTTCTTGACGAATTTCTAGAGCTTGGGGCAGAGGAAACTCTAAAACTGTTATTACTTCGGTGAGATGCTCAGGAATTGTGATTTTAGGCGCAAGGATCGTAATATTTTGAGCTTGCCCCTTGAGATGTCTTTGCAGGTTTTTGAGCTTACGGGCGATCGCAATGTCATCCAAAAAGCGATCAAAATCTCTAAGGATAAAAACAGCACTCACGGTAATTTTTTCCATGAATTCTAGAGCCTGAAGGGGATTGCGTTTACCAACTGCGGTTTCCCCCTGATAACCATCCACAAAGTCCCAAATATAAACCTTTCGCCCCAATTGTTTAGCTACGTTCTGTATAGATGTTTCTACCCGCTCTTCTTCGCTTGATTGGATATAGAGAATGGGGTAGCGGGCGCGTAAGGTTAGGTCTAGTTCTTCGGCAAAATTCATACTTCCCATAGTTCCTTAACTGAAAAATTAAAATAGGGACTTAGTGCCTAGTTTAACCTCAGTTCGGGCTAGGCGATCGCCGCAATTTAACTAAATTAAACTACTTAACTCACCTTACGCAGAAGAGTTTAAGCCCCTCACCCTAGCCCTCTCCCAGAAGGAGAGGGAACAAGAAAAACCTGTATTACTCTTCTTCTCCCAAGTGGGGAGAAGGGGTTAGAGGATGATGGATAGTTGACTTCTGCCTAACATTAATCAGTACTTAAGGCTAAAATTGCACTTCCGTAAGCAGCTTCAGTTTGATCGGGCTGCACTATTTCCGCATCAAGGTAAGTTTGGCGAATTTTTGTCCATAGGGGATTTTTTGCCCCGCCACCAGTGGTATATATCCGACAGGGAGCTGATACGCCGAGCTTTTGTAATAGGCTATAACCATCTCCCTCGATTTTGGCAATGCCATCTAATAAACCGTACAAAAACTCATGATCGCTCTCAGGACGCGGTTCCATGCGAGGTTGTATTTTGGGATCATTAATGGGAAATCTTTCGCCTATTTTCGGTAGAGGATAGTAATTTAAATCTGGTTGCGGGTGTGGTCTGTTGAGCATCTCCAAGCTTAAACGTTCTAGCTCGATGTCCGTAAAAAACTGCTTCAGCACTGCTCCACCAGTATTTGAGGCTCCACCAACAAGCCATAGATCCCCAAGCCGATGACTATACACCCCATATTTGGAATTTTCTACGGGATTTTGACTGAGAATTTTTAATACCAAAGTCGAGCCAAGGGCAGTTACAGCATCACCAACCGTATTCGCCCCACTGGCAATAAATGAAGCTGTACTATCGGTGGTGCCCGCACAGATCAAACAATCAGGATTAATTTCCAATCTTGCAGCAATTTCTGGTTGAATCGGGGCGGTCGCAGTTCCAGGGCGAAAAACCTTTGGTAATAAGTTCCTAATCTTTGAATTTCTCAGCCAATCTGGATATTGGAGATTTTGCGGATCGTAGCCGAGCTTGAGGGCATTGTGATAATCACTAATTCCTAAGTTTCCATGTAATAGATAAGCAAGCCAATCAGCTTGATGCAAAAAGTAATGCTCTTGATTTTCTAAGTTCAAACCTAAATTTTTTACTAGCCATAGCAGCTTTGCCAGACTAGAAGTGGAGCTAATTGTGATACTACTCATTGGAGCGATCGCTCTCAAATCTTCTAAAACCTCACTACCCCGTCCATCGTTATAAAGCAAGGGTGGGCAAATTGGCTGCCCCAAAGAGCTACAGATTAAAACCGTAGAAGAAGTGCCATCTATAGAGATCGCCTTTAATCCTTGTCTAATCTTCTGTGGAATTTGCTTAATTACAGCTTCTAAAGCTAATTTCCAAGTTTGAATATCCGTGAGGTCATAGCTGGTTCTCATCTCGGCTACTATAATTTTCTGGGAATTAATTGCGATCGCCCTTACCCCTGACGTACCAAAATCTATCCCTAAATACATATCAAACCTAATCTCATGGCATACTCTATGTGAATTACTGCTCCATCCTTAAATCATGACAAAATTACCTACAGAAAAACCACAGGATTAATAAATATGGCAAATTACGAGCATCTTGCCCTAATTCAAAAAGGAGTTATCAGTTGGAATCTATGGCGACAAGAAAATCCTCATATTCAGGAACTAGACCTCACGGATGGTGATTTTGCTGGAGCGAATTTGAGTGAGGCAAATTTAGTGGGAACAGATCTACAAAGAGCTAATTTTGCTGGGGCAGATCTAAGTCGAACAAAACTGCGGCGGGCAAACTTTGGCGAAACAAATTTTAGTGATGCCAACCTGAGTGAGTCCGATCTACGCCGAGCAAATTTAGTAGGAGCGGATTTACATGGGGCAAACCTCAGTGCTGCGGATTTAATTGGGGCAGATCTACGCCGCGCGATTATTGATCGAGCAATTTTAGTGGAAGCAGATTTAAGTCGTACTAACTTAACTGGCACGAACCTCTCCAACTCTAATCTCAGCTTGGCAAATCTGACGGGGGCGGATCTATCGGGGGCAGATCTATCGGGAGCAGATCTAAGAAGGGCAAATTTTAGTCGGACTAACCTCAATGAAGCTAATGTCAGCAATGCTAATTTAGCAGGGGCAGATTTTAGTGGTTCTAATTTAACCCAAGCTAACTTCGCAAAGTCAAATTTTATTGGCACAAATTTTAGTCGCACTAACTTAATTGAGGCTAACTTCTCAGGTACTAACTTCACTGAGGTTGACCTCAGTGGTGCTGATTTAATTGGAGCAGATTTAAGCAGTGCCAATTTTGCCGAAGCAGACCTCCGCCGTGCCAATCTTGTCGGGGCTAATTTTAATCAAGCTAATTTAAAAGAGGCAGATTTAAGCGGTGCTTATCTCATTGGCGCAACTCTTGTCGATGCCAGTATTTTGAGAGCAGATTTTCGGCGAGCTAATTTAATTGGGGCTGATATGAGTGGGGCTGATCTGACATCGGCGGATTTGGTGGGGGCAAATTTGAGTGGTGCCAACTTGAGTGGGGCAAATTTAACATCAGTTACTTTAATTAGTGCCGATCTCAGCATGGCTAACTTTGCTGATTCTAATTTGACAAATGCCAATCTATCTAGAGCCCAAGCTCTATCCACAAACTTTGTTGGAGCCATACTAACAGGAGCTAATTTGGAGGATTGGAGTGTTAACACTAAAACTAAGTTAGACAATGTCACCTGTGAATATATATATTTACGGGCAAATCAAGAGCAGCGACTTCCTAGTATTGGCATATTTGCCCCCGAAGAATTTACTCAGCAGTTTACCATGGGCAGCGATCGCCCCTAATTCACTATTCTTAATAATGGATTTTGAGTTCCAGTTTTCGGTTATATTGCGAAAGGCATACTGTAAATTAGCTAACAATTTTTATGGAAGCGATCGCCCTTAAATTTCTAAAAACTATTCTAAACCTAGTTAAAGATCTTGACTCCAACCTGAGAGTAAGGTTGAGCCAAGCTAAATTACCATTACTAGGGCTATTTGTAGCGATCGCACTAATTAGCCTAGGAGCCTGTAGTAGCAATAGTTCGGAAATTAGTTCTGCCCCCAAAGCTAATCTTAGTGCCGTTAAATTACCTGAATCGGCAAAAATTACAATTTCCGAGGTTTCGCCGCCCGCCCCAATTCAAGAATTAAGCCGCTATTTTGATGCCTTCGAGCCGCAGATTAAAATTATTGAGCCAAAATCCGATCAAATCCTCACAGACACTAAAGTTAGCGTAAAGTTAGAAGTCAAAGACCTGCCAATTTTCAAGAACCCCGAATTAGGCTTAGGCACTCACGTTCATATAATTTTAGATAACAGAGAATATATAGCTAGCTACGATTTAAGCAAGCCTTTAGTATTTGAAAATCTCATGGCGGGAACACATACGATTCGGGCATTTGCCTCTCGACCTTGGCACGAAAGCTTTAAAAATGAAGGGGCATTTGCTCAAACCACCTTTCACGTTTACACCAAAACCACAGAAAACACCCCAAATCCGCAATTACCTTTACTCACTTATAGCCGTCCTGTAGGTACCTATGGCGCAGAGCCAATCATGTTGGATTTTTATCTTAGAAATACACCCCTTCATGCTGCCCTATTAGAATCAGCCCCAACTTCAGATTGGCAGATTCGAGTAACAGTAAATAACCAAAGCTTTATTGTCGATCAATGGCTGCCAGTTTATATTAAGGGCTTAAATACGGGTTTGAATTGGGTAAAACTAGAATTTTTAGATGCCCAAGGACATTTAGTTCCTAATCAATCTAATAGCACTGCTCATCTCATTAACTATCAACCAGGGGGTAAGGATACGTTGTCACGGTTAGTCAGAGGTGAGGCGATCTTAGGGATTAAAGCCATTGTTAATCCTAACTATATTCCTGAGTCTGAAACTCCCAATACTTCCGCATCTGAGCTTAAAGAGCTTAAACCCGAATTAAAGCCCTCACCAAAGACAGAAATAAAGCCAGAAAAGGTTAAAGAACCTGCCCCAAAACCTCAAACCTTTGAAGAAGCTAAAATTCAATTAGATTCCCCAAATCCTATTCCCTTAAAACCCGAAATTCCCCCTGAGACTCCCATAGCTAAGGAAGCCCGAGCCCAAGACTCCCTTAAATTAACAACGCCTAAAGCTACTAATCCAATTATTAAATTACCAATCGCCGAACCCTCCGCAAAAGAGGATTTTAAGCCAGTAGAGCAGGTTAATCAACCCGTAACTACGATCCCAGACCCATTAACCCCCAAGTCTTCTGAAGTGATTGTGCTACCTAAACAGGAAATTCCTGAGCGATCAGAACTATCTACTCAAGTTCCTACGCTAGAGCAACCATCAGAATCTTCTGCTAAAGTTTTTAAGGGTTTAGATAATCTCAATCTTGGGGAACGACTAAAACAAGCTCGTCAGAAAAAAGCCACTGAATCTGCTATTGAATCTTCAAATGAATAAAAATCTGAATAGATAATGAGATACTCCCTTCTTAGTCAAAGATTAGTTCATTGGGGGTGTGTGGGCTGCGTCGACTGGTGCGATGGGGCTTTGTCCCTTGACCCCATTTCAGTTGAGTATATTTTTACTGGGGGAAGGAGTAGATAACCATGGCTAAAGTTTTATGTTTAGGCGAAATCCTAATCGATCAAATTGCAGGAGTAAGCGGGGTTCAGGTTGCCTACTCTGGGGGTGCCCCTGCAAATGTTGCCTGTGGGTTGGCAAAACTAGGTACATCTTCAGCTTTTATCGGTTGTATTGGCAAAGATCAAGTAGGTATCGAGTTACTAGAAGCTCTCAAAACCAACGGCGTGGATATATCAGGGGTACAAATTCATGCTAATGCTCCGACTAGACAGGTCTATGTAAGTCTTGATCCAGAAGGCGATCGCCACTTTGACAGGTTTTCTGGAGATGCTACAACTATTTTTGCTGATAGTTTATTAAATGCTGCAGAGCTACCAGTTAAATTATTTGAGGATGCGGAATTTTTAGTATTGGGAACCCTAGGACTTGCCTCAGAGCATACCGCCAAAGCCATAGGGAGAGCATTGGATCTAGCCGAGGATAACTTTGTCAAAGTGATCGTAGATATAAACTGGCGACCAATATTCTGGTCAAATCTGGAACAAGCCCCTAAACTAATTAATGACCTGATTTTACGTGCTGATTTTGTCAAATTTTCCCTAGAAGAAGCCGAGTGGTTATATCAAACCTCTAGTCCTAGAGCGATCGCCCAAGAATTAAACCACCTAGAAGGCGTGATTGTGACAAGTGGGGATCAACCATGTCGCTATTATCTGGGAGAATACACTGGACAGGTTCCCGCTTTTAAGGTGGAAGTTGTTGACACAACTGGGGCAGGAGATAGTTTTTTGGCAGGATTTTTACATCAACTTTGTCAAATTAATCTATCAGATCTTGAAGATCCGCAAACTATTTGTGAAATCATCAGATACGCGTCTGCGGTCGGCGCAATTACAGTGATGGGAATGGGGGCGATCGCACCTCAACCTAATGATTTACAAGTCCAAAATTTTTTAACACATTTTTTAACAGAAAGGAAATAGACATGGGAGTTTGGGGAGTAGATAGTTTTGAAAATGATGATTCCGCCGATTGGATCACTGAGTTTATTGCACAGCCTAGTATTACCTCTGTGATTGATACTTTAACCCTAGCGGCAGAGGCAGGTATAGATGACTACTTAGAACTGTCCGAAGATGCATCTGTCATTGCGGCGGCGGAAATTGTGGCGGCACTTAATCATCAACCTAGTGCGGATTTACCCGAAGAAATTGCCGAATGGGTAGCCAGTCAAAATGAAATCGACTCGGAGTTAATTGATCTGGCTTTACAGGCGATCGCCAAAATTAAAACAGATTCCGAACTGCAAGAGCTTTGGCAAAATAGTACCAGTTTAGATGAGTGGCTGGCGGCGGTCAGTAATTTAGAAGAACGCTTAAAAACCTAAACCCTATCTCTTTTATTCCCAAGACCAAAATAATTAATCTTTAAAATATCAATTTAAATGTCTCCTAATCGCACAATTAATATCGGTTCCCGAAAAAGCCAACTGGCAATGGTTCAAAGTTATTGGATTAAATCTGAACTAGAGAAGGCCCATAACGATCGCACTTTTGAAGTTCAAACTATGAGTACCCAAGGCGATAAAATCTTGGACATAGCATTATCAAAAATTGGTGATAAAGGACTATTTACCAAAGAATTAGAAGATGCCATGCTATCGGGGCAAGTAGATTTTGCAGTACATAGTCTTAAGGATTTGCCGACAAATTTACCCACGGGCTTAATGCTCGGCGCAATTACCAAGCGGGAAAACCCTGCCGACGCTCTGGTAATTAATACCAAATATAAAGATCAAAAATTAGAATCTTTACCCGCAGGTGCTGTGATTGGCACTTCATCTTTACGGCGTTTAGCCCAGTTGCGCCATTACTATCCCCACCTCAGTTTTAAGGATATTCGTGGCAACCTTAATACCCGTTTGGCAAAGCTAGATGCTGGGGAATATGACGGGATTATTTTGGCAGTAGCTGGATTAGAACGTTTGGGTTTTAGCGATCGCATTGATGAAATTATTAGTGCTGATATTTCTCTCCATGCTGTAGGACAAGGTGCTTTGGGGATCGAATGCCGCAGCGATGATCCCGAAATTTTAAATCTATTTGGCGCAATTATTGATGCTGAGTCTACCCAAAGATGTCTGGCCGAAAGGTCATTTCTGCGGGAACTACAAGGTGGTTGTCAAGTTCCGATTGGTGTAAATACGGCGATCGCTAACGAAAACCTCACGCTAAAGGGCATTGTTGCCAGTTTAGACGGACAAACCCTAATTAAAGGTGAAGTAGTAGGAGCAGTTAAAGATGCCGAAGCGATCGGAATTGAACTCGCCAATCAACTTAAAGGCAAAGGCGCACAGGCAATTCTAAATGTAATTATTGCCGAAAACAGAGTCTAAATAGCTTTAGGAGATTTTCCTTTAAAGAATCTACCCAGCCCCCTGCCCCCAATTTTGGAGGTTCTGAAAATCAAAGTCCCCAGAATTATGGATTTAAGGGCTTCGGATTGGGTAATTTTTTTACCAGAAACCGCCATATTTTAGATAACTAAAATTTCAGGTGTAATCGCAAAGGGAATGGGCATATTAAAGCTGCGGAGAAGCAACTAGTAAAATTCGCTCCAAAAGCCAAGGGGCAATGCGATTACACCATACCGCAAGCCGACTTTGCCATCCCACCAATATCTCTGGAGATTCCGTTCGCAGCCCTTCAATCAATGCTGTTGCCACCTGTTTAGGAGTCATCACTTTTACCCAACGAAACCATGCTAGATCCCTGACCATATCAGTATCAGTTAAAGATGGCAGCAAAGCCGATACTCCAATATTGTGGGATGCAAGTTCCCCACGTAAAGCTTGAGTGAATCCCAAGATTGCAAACTTAGTGGCTGAATAGGTTGCCATAGTAGGAGCAGCCACCTTTCCCATCAAGCTAGAAACATTTACAATTCTCCCCTCTCTTTGGGCAGCCATGCGCCGAGCAACTAAACGGGTAACGGTATACATTCCCATTAAATTAATTGCAATTTCTTCCTGTACATCTATTAACTGGGATCGCAAGAAAGTAGACTGGTGGGCAACTCCCGCACAATTCACCAAAAGATGAATAGGACCATGATCCCGCCAAACTTGAGCGATCGCAATATTCACTTCCACAGTCTTAGTCAAATCTAGGGGCATGATTACAACCTCTACTCCAAAAATTGCAATCTCATCCGCAACTTCTGCTAAGCGATCGCGATCCCGTGCCAGTATTAATAGACATTTAGCACCTTGTTGGGCTAACTCTAGAGCGATCGCTCTGCCAATACCGCGCGAAGCTCCTGTAATCAAAGCCGTCTTTCCTTGAATATTCATAAAACACCTCCGTTTTGAGGTTTCACCATGCTGCAAGACAGTGCCGAATATAAATGGCACAAATAAAATATGTTAATCTTGCAAAAAACTAGTGAAACAAAATTGTTCTGATTTGGATTTGGTCTGTTGAGGCTAAGACATTAATCTCCTACCTGTCTTAGCATTTACCTTATGTGGGTAGCGGTATCACCAATATCGTTGGAAAAATAGAGTAGCTGTGGAATAAAAAATGAAATATCGGTGAAATTAGAATCTAGAGTAGGGCTTTAGGATTACTAGATTTGATGGGAACGACTCGGAAGAGTCAGAAGACTAATCAAGAATTGGCTGACAGGATCTGAACTGAATTCAATTTCATACATTTACCTCCGTTAGAAGAATTGGACTAAGGAAAATATTGGTAAATTTATAAGTTTTTTAACTTGAATAGGACTATATACCTATTGTGTCTATTTGTAAAGTATTTGTTAAAAAATTAAAGATAGGAAAGCTCGCCCACAACTTCTAGTCGGTTATATCTGCCAATTACCGTAAACTTATCTTCCAAGGATTCAGCGATTGCAGGGCTAATCCAACCCAACTGGCGTAGAAGGTGAATAGCAACAGCGTGTTTAGCCCGTTTAGCTCCATCCATTACTTTAATTGCCAAGCCCAACCCTTCACCCACGCGACCTATACATTGCACACCCTCTGCCCCAGATTTACTAAGAATTTCTCCTTGAGTTAAGCGCATTAGTTCTGTATCAAATTGCCCTTCTCCTGCAACCATCTCAGGATGCCGAGTCATGGCACGGCAAATTCTTTCTAAATGCAGTTGGCTATGGGAGGCAAGTTGAGCATAGAGATATGCCATTTGTCCAATTTCTAAAAGATAGGTCGGTACTCCACAATCATCATGGGTACTGATAAATTCAGCGGCGGGCATCCGTAATAGATCTGCCATCGTTTGCAAAATTAGCCCTTGTACAGGATGACTAGGGCTCATGTAAAAAGACAAGGGTAATTCCTGATATTGACAAATGGCGATCATGCCTGCGTGTTTACCTGAGCAGTTATATTGCAACGGGCTAGTCCCATGTTCAGGAATTGGACATTGCAACGCACTGGGTTCAACATCACAGCGCCAGAGAATATTAAATACCCGCCGAGCTTGGGCGATCGTGCCTTGGTGGGAACCGCAAATTATAGCTAGATCAATTTCAGATAAATCAAACCTTTCTTGGGCACCTGAAGCTGAAACGGCGATCGCTTGAATAGGCTTGAGGGCAGAACGGGCAAAAGTTGCAGTCTGAGAGCTTCCCGCCATGGATAAAATTCGACCCCTAGTATCGGAAACGGCGGCTTCACATTCATGGACAGATTCTAAAATTCCTTCTCTGAGTAATCTGACGGTTAAGCTATTAGAGCGAGCTACTTTACTCAAATTCATAATTAATTGGGTTAATCATCTCTTGTAATGATCATCATAGCTGAAAGTAAGAAGCCTTGATCAAATAAAGATTGTAATGGTTTATACCAATTTCAATGAAAGAGTAATTAGGCATCGTGGGCGATCACATGGATAGGCTTGCCTTTAATTGGAAGACCTTTTAAACAAATTGATTCAGTAAACTTTAATCTAATGTATTTTCTAATATACAAGGCATAAGCAATATGTTAATCCCACCTTAATCTTATGGGGGTTTTTTTTTTGATACATTCATAAAAGTCTGATTTTATTACTGTTAAGAATTGTCTAATGTTTGAACCAATTTGTGAATTAGATTACGAATCTGGAGTTGCCCAAAATAACATAGGCACTAACTTAGCTCCAGAAACTATTTGTCACAACGGTCTAACATTAGCGGTGATTATTTGGCATGATTTTCGCAAGCATGGAATTCATTTTGTAACACCAGATCATTTGCCCCAACAAGTTGCATATATGCGACATCCTGCGGGCAAACAAATTCAACCTCACATCCATCATCCCATTACCCGTGAGGTTAATCACAGTCAGGAAGTGCTATTTATCAAAAGAGGTAAGTTGCGCGTAGATTTTTATACTGAAGATCAAAAATATTGTGGTAATCGAGTTCTTACCTCTGGGGATGTAATTGTCCTAATTAATGGTGGACATGGATTTACAATTCTGGAAGAGATAGAAATGATTGAAGTCAAGCAAGGACCATACATTGGAGATCACGAGCGCACACAATTTCCTAAATCTAGCCCCGAACTGTTTGTGGTTCCTGATTAATGGAGTTTATTCCTGTAAATCAACCACTATTAGATGGAAATGAGAAAGCATATATCTTAGAATGCCTTGATTCTGGCTGGATTTCTTCAGAAGGAGAATTTGTAAAAAAATTTGAAGGTCGATTTGCTCAAAATGTCAGACGTAAACATGGTATCGCTGTTTGCAATGGCTCCGTAGCACTGGATGTGGCGATCGCAGCTTTAGGAATAGGAAAAGATGATGAGGTGATTTTACCTACTTTTACAATCATATCCTGTGCGGCAGCGATAGTCAGATCGGGAGCAATTCCAGTTGTCGTAGATTGCGATCACTTCACATGGAATATGGATGTGAGCCAAATTGAAGCCAAAATTACTCCCAAAACTAAGGCAATTATGGTGGTTCACATTTATGGATTACCCGTAGATATGGAGCTAATTTTAGCTTTAGCGGCAAAATATAACCTTAAAATTATTGAAGATGCAGCAGAAATGCACGGGCAAACCTATAGAGGAAAACCCTGCGGCAGTTTTGGTGCAATTAGCACCTTCAGTTTCTATGCTAACAAACATATCACTACAGGCGAAGGAGGAATGATAGTTACAGATGATGAAGAACTTAGCGATCGCTGTAAGTCCTTAAGAAACCTTTGTTTTGATAATCAAAATCGCTTTGTGCATGAGGAACTAGGTTGGAATTATCGCATGACAAATCTTCAGGCGGCTTTAGGCGTGGCACAGTTAGAGAGATTGGAGGCGATCGCCGCCCGTAAACGCTCTATGGGTAAACTTTATACCGAACTTCTCCAAGATGTATCTGGATTACAATTACCGATCGCCAAAACCGATTATGCCGATAATATCTATTGGGTCTATGCGATCGTTTTAGAAGATTCAATTCCCTTCGATGCCAAAGAGATGATGTTGAGGTTAGGAGCAAATGGTGTTGGGACTAGACCGTTCTTCTTCCCAATGCACCAACAACCAGTATTCCAAAAAATGGGATTGTTTGCACGGGATGTCTGCCCTGTTGCCGAAAAAATAAGTCAACGTGGTTTTTATCTTCCCAGTGGGCTCGCTTTAACTGAAAGCCAGATTGGGCAAGTAGTTGGTATTCTCAACCAAGTCTTAAACCAGAAATGATTAGGTAATAAAATGAAATCACGAATTAAACAGATTCCCCTAGCGCGAAAACTCTACTGGCAATTAACTAAATTTAACTACCAGAAACGATTCGCCAGTAATGGTTACGGAACTTTTCTTGGAGTTTTTGATACCTTCGAGCAAGCAATTCAATCGGCACCCAAAACTAAAGATATTGGATATAATAGTACCGAACTAGCTCAAGAATATGCCCAAATGCTAGAAGATCGGAATTGGGAGGGAAGTAGGCGAGTTATTGCCGAATATGACTATCCCGTTCTATTTTGGTTGAGTCAGATCCTCCATCAAGCTGAGACAGAGCAAGAAATAGAGACTTCTGTTTTTGATTTTGGCGGGAATGTAGGCGTGCATTTTTATGCCTATAGAAACTATATAGATTCTATAAAAAATATAGAATGGACAGTCTGCGATGTTGAAGAAATTGCAAAGATTGGTAAGGCGATCGCCCAAAAACGCAGTATCCCCAACCTCAGTTTTACCAGTACTTTTGAAGATATAAATGGTAAAGATATCTTCATCGCTTCTGGCTCTGTTCAATACGTTCACAAACTTGCCCAACAGCTATCCCACCTCAAAAAGCCGAGGCATATATTAATTAATCGGTTATCCCTCTACGATGGGGATGAATTTGTGACTTTACAAAATGGAGGTAAAGTTTTTTATCCGCAATACGTGTTTAACAAGGATAAATTTATCGCACAACTGAACCAGATTGATTATAAATTAATTGATATTTGGGAAGATAAACACGATAGTTGTATGATTCCATCGCATCCTGAAAAATCGCTGCCTTTTTACTATGGGTTGTATTTAAAGTTAGAATAAAAATCCCAATTAAGTGATGAAACTTACGACTCCAGTTGCTTTTATAGTTTTTAATCGTCCCGATCTAACTACCAGAGTTTTGGACGCAATTCGTCAGGCTCAACCCCATCAACTTCTAATCATTGCCGATGGCGCTAGACCTGACCGAATAGGAGAAGCCGAAAAGTGTCAGCAAGTTCGAGAAATCTGCGATCGCATAGATTGGGAATGCGAAGTCAAAAGGAACTATTCTGATGTTAATCTAGGGTGTAAAAAGAGAATATCTAGTGGTTTAGATTGGGTGTTTACCGAAGTAGAAGAAGCGATTATTTTGGAAGATGACTGCTTACCTCATCCGACTTTTTTTCCTTTCTGTCAAGAACTATTGAGAATATATAGAGATGATCGCCGAGTAATGTCTATTTCTGGTGATAACTATCTATTCGGATTTAATCGCACGAACTATAGCTACTACTTTTCCATTTATAGTGACATTTGGGGCTGGGCAACTTGGCGGCGGGCTTGGGAGTACAACGATATAGCTATGAAGTTATTCCCTGAAATTCAGTCAGGGGAATGGTTGGAGGATATTTTGGGAAGCGATCGCAAATTTAAAAAGATGTGGGAAGATAACTTCAAAAATAGCTACCAAGGTGCGATCGACACGTGGGATTATCAATGGGTATTTGCTTGTTTTATCCAAAGTGGATTAACTATAATTCCAAATGTGAATCTGATTTCTAACATTGGCTTTGACGAAAATGCTACCCATACTATGTCTTCCACCCATTTAGCAAATATGGAAATGGAAGCTTTAACATTTCCGTTATTGCATCCACCATTTATAATTAATGACACTAAATCTGATGCTCTCAATCAAAAATATCTTTACCGCTTCCAAAGTTTGATTCGTAGACTTACAAGAAAAGTTTCAAGTAAAATTTTAAAGTTATGCAAATCAGTAAATTGATATCAGCCTATCAGGGCTATTGAGAATTAATCCAACACCTTCTTATCAGAGCAAACTCATCTAGGATCTGGCAAATATTTTGGACATAATTAATTGCAGTCCATTCATGCGCTCTTAACAATCCCCGATCTATAAACCCTTGTCGCAGTTCCAAATTTGACCATAATGACTCGATCGCGATCGCCAATTCTTCGGGTCGTGTGGGGTCAAATAGCAAAGCCGCATTCCCTAATTGTTCCTCTGCACCTGCAACTCTAGAAGCAATAACTGGACAACCCAAGGCAAAAGCTTCAAGCGGAGGCAGATTATCGGGACCAAAGAAAGTCGGAAATACCAGAGCAAAGGCATGAAGATATAGCCAAACTAGCTGCTCCTGTTCCACAAATCCCAAGAAATATACCTGCTCTAGTTGTAAGTCAGTAACGACCTGCTCGATATATTTCTGATTCCCTTTATCGGCACCGACAAATACAATAGGAAGATTTAAGTTATGGCGATCGCGCAGAATTTGCACAGCTAACAATAGTCCTATATGATTTTTATGCGCCCAAAATTGAGCGGGATAGAATAGAAAATTCTCGATATTGAAACAATTAGGAATTGTAAAGGGAGGATTTCTTTTTTCCTTAGATTTATCTACATCACGATCAATATTTAGGGCAAAAGTAGGACTAGCAAAGGGTACAACTTTAATATTATCGGGAGGAACCTGATAGAAATACTCTACTTCCTTTTTCCCTACTTCAGTTCCAGTAATAATTATTGAAGCCGATCGCAACATTTTGGCATGACTCCTTTCTCTCAGATCCCACAAACCATCGTGACTAACCTCTGGGAACCAAGGCTGGAGACGATGCTGCAAATCCCAGATCGAAACGATATAAGGAACATTTGCAGGTATAAAGTCTGGACTGACAAACCATAAA